>DASXYQ010000044.1:0-12085 GCA_036502445.1 Roseiarcus sp.
CGCCGCCCATCGCATCCGGCCGCTGGCGGCGGCACTCGGGGACCGCTTCGACGGCTGCTAATCCGTCGAAGCGGCGATCGCCGCCGCGGACAGTCCGTAAGCGCGCACCGGCCGCGCGATGTTCTTGAGTTTCTTTTCGCCGAGGTCGACGAATTCGCGCTTGAGTTTGTCGCGGACCTGTTCGTAAGCCGCGCTCGACAGGCAAATCCCGCCAGGCTCGCAAACGCCCTCCAGCCGCGCCGCGATATTGACGCCGTCGCCCATCAGGTCGCCGTCGCTCTCCTCGACGATGTCGCCGAGATGAATGCCGACCCGGAATTCGATCCGGCGCTCGGGCGGCACGCCGGCGTTGCGCTCGGGCATCGCGCTCTGCAATTCGATGGCGAGGCGGACGGCGTCGACCACGCTGCGGAACTCGACGATGCTGCCGTCGCCGGTGCGCTTTACGATTCGACCATTGTGGACGGCGATCGTCGGATCGATCAGGTCGCTGCGGAGCCCGCGCAGCCGCGCGAGAATGCGGTCCTCATCGGCCCCCGCGAGGCGCGAATAGCCGACAACGTCGGAAGCAAGAATCGCGGCGATTTTTCGTGTTTCGCTCATGGCGGCTCTCCCGCGCGAAGCACATTATCACGATAACCGGCCGGAGGCGCAGATTTCTCGATAGAGAACGATTCAGTCGAAGCAAGGCAGCGCGGAACAGATTGCCGAATGACCGGAATGGGTCGACAGCGGCCGGTCCAAACCGCTCGCATCGAGGTCCCAACTGACGGGTCTTGGCCCCCAGAAATTTAGCCGACCGCGTAGTGGCGGAGAGCCATGTATCACTTGCCGATACCCGGGAAAAATACGGCCATTGAAAGATGTGATTGCCTTGCCGCTTCTTCTTGCGTTGCGCCTGGTGACGACGTCGCGCGAAGACCAACTCGGGGCGGACTATTCTCTGAATCGGGCGGGGGCAATTTTTTTGTCGGTATTTCTTTCTGGGAAAGAGAATTCATGCTAGGGTCTTTGGATCGACCCCCGTTTGACCTCCGGATCGCGGAGCCGGCGCATGACCCACGGCGACAGATTTCAGATCGCGACGACGATCCCGGTGTGTCGACGCGCGCTCGCGCGCGTGCGGAGGGGCGTGAGAGCGTCGGGGCGCGACAGTATGGGAAACGTCGTCGCTTCCAGCGATGGCGGAACGCCGGTCGCGCGGACGATGCGATCGGCGGCGAGACCGAGGCGGAAATTTTCCGCCTTGCAAAGCATTGAAAACTCACAAAATGCGGAAAGAATCTCGATTTTGCGCGAGCCCCTTCCACGGGCCGGCGGAACGCCCCGCACAAAGGAGGAAGGCGCAATGTACGGGTGGCGCGGCTCGCCAAACGGAGTCGACCGGAAATGGCGCCGCAACGGCTTGATAAAATTGAATCCGGGCCCGGAAATGGTATGGGCTTGGAAGCCTCGAACCTACTAGATCTGGTACATGGGCGGACGGCAGACCGACGCCACTCCGGCTGACGAGCCGCGAGAATGGCGAAGTTGCAGAAAAAGGCGCCTAAGGTTTTGAAATCGCGAGATGCAGAACTGAAATCGGCACTCGCGTTCCGCAGGCGCGAAGGTGCGGCAAAACCGACCGGCTCGAAGGCCCGCGATCGCGCGTCGCGGTCAAAGCGCCCCGACGCGGCGCAAGGCCTCGATGCGCTCGTCGGAAATCCCGCGCTCGCGCAAGATCGCCTCGCCTCCCGCCCCCGGCGGGGAGATTTCAGCCGGTGTGCGTGAGAAGCGCGGCGCGGGCGCCGGTTGCGGTCCGCCGTCGCCGGGAAGGAAGGTCGCGCGGAAGCGATTATGCGGATGCGCGGGCGCCTCGTCCATCGCCAGGATCGGCGTCACGCAGGCGTCGGAGGCGGCGAACGCCGCGGCCCATTCGTCGCGCGGCCGCCTCGCGAAAGCCGCCTCGATCCGGGCGCGCATCTCCGGCCACGCTTCAGGATTCCAACGATCCGCGAAAGCCGATGGATCGAGCCCGAGTCCGGCGATGAACGCGTCGAAAAATTGCGGCTCCAGCGCGCCCACGGCGACGAACCTGGCGTCGGCGCAGCGATAGACGCCATAGAAGGGCGCGCCGCCGTCGAGCAGATTGGCCGCGCGCCCATCGCGCCAGCGGCCATTCGCCTTGAAGCCGTAAATCATCGCCATCAGGAGAGCGGAACCGTCGGTCATCGCAGCGTCGACGACTTGGCCGCGTCCCGAGTTTCGCGCCTCCAGCAGAGCGCAGAGGACTCCGAACGCGAGCAGCATCGCGCCGCCGCCGAAATCGCCGATGAGATTGAGCGGCGGCAGCGGCGCCTCGGCCCCGCCGATCGCATGCAAGGCCCCCGTCAGCGCGATATAGTTGATGTCATGCCCCGCGGTTTGCGCGAGCGGTCCGCTCTGGCCCCAACCGGTCACGCGGCCGTAGACGAGCCCGGGATGGCGGGCCAGGCAGGTCTCCGGGCCGAGCCCGAGCCGTTCCATGACGCCGGGACGAAAGCCTTCAATCAGAGCGTCGGAGTTCGCGATCAGCTCGAGCGCGGCCTCGATGGCCTCGGGCTTCTTCAGGTCCAGCGCTATCGAGCGGCGACCGCGGTCGACGAAATTGGCGTCCTTGACCCGCTCGAAGTCGCCCCCGGCAGCCGACGTCTTGCGGTCGATTCGGACCACGTCCGCGCCCATGTCTGAGAACAGCATGCCCGCGAACGGCGCCGGCCCCAGCCCCGCCATTTCGATGATGCGGAGCCCCGACAATGGTCCCACGTCTTCCCCCCAAATCGGCTGCAGCAGTACCGGCGAATGTGCGAGCGGCTCACGCCGCGAGGCAGCACCTCTTATATTTCTTGCCGCTGCCGCACGGACACGGGTCGTTGCGGCCGACGTCGCGAAACGGATTGAAGTACGGCGTTCCCTCCCGGACCGGCAGGTCATCGGCGTGAGGCGCGCTGGCATCGATGTCGAGATCGTCTTCGGCGAGATCCACATCATCGTCCCCTTCGTCGTCATCCCAGGACCAATTTTCCAGCGACTCGATTGCGGATCCAAAAGGCTCGACGCCCGATGCCGCAAACGCCGCCATGCCGTGCGGGTCGTTTCGCGCCAGCTGTAAATCGAAGTAGAATTCGTCGAGAGAGGTCTCGAGAGGGTCGATCCATCTTTTCGAGAAGACCCGCGCGACTTCGCCGCGCAGCGGCTCGTAGCCGAGCTGAGCGACGGCGAAGGCCCAGGCCTGCCAGACGCCATTCTCCGCGCGCGGCTGCATTTCGCCCGCCAGACGCGAGAGGTAGGTCCGCATTTCGTCGTCATCGAGGACGCCCTTGGCGCGCACGAGGTAGGCGAGCGCCTGCATCGCGGCGGCGCGGGCGTATTCGTCGGCCTCCGGAGCTTCAATCGCACGTTTCAAAGGCTCGGCGTCGCCGTCGCAGAGGTTGATCAGGATGGGCGCTAGAGTTCCGGTCGTCGTTTCGTCAAACCAGACGTCGAACGTTTCGTCGTTCGCGATCACATCACAGAGCGGGACGTAGGCGCGGGAATCACATTTTTCGCCGCACAGATGAATGATGAAGAACAGTACGTCGAGGTTGACGTCGGATCCCGACGCGCCCGCCGCATAGGCGCGCAATTTGGCGATGAATCGGGGCGCGGCGTGGTCCCAATTGTCCAGCGCCCATTGCAGCGCATCCCGAGGAAACCCGTCCCGATCGGCAAATCGCCTCATCGCCTCGTCGACGTTCATCGCCAAACCCTCTTCGCCGCGTTTCCCGGGATAAAGTTGGGGCGGGCGCCGCCGTTATTCAACGCCAGTCAGCGGCCTCGGGCGCCGCCGACCAACAACGCCACCCCCGAGGCCAGCAGCAGGAGGAAAATGACGCGAGCAAACGTCTTTTCGCTGAAGCGCCGATAGAGCCGCGTTCCGAAATAGGAGGGAATCAGCATCGCGGGCGCGACCACCGCGAAGAGCTTCAGCGTCGTCGCGTCGAGCGCTCCGATGCGCGAGTAGACCGTCAGCGTCGTGACCTGCATCGCGATGTTGTAGACCTGCATCGTGGCGCGCCTGAGGTCGCGTTTCCACCCACGCAATTGCGTCCAGATCGCGGGCGCCATGCCCGACATGCCGGCGAGACCCCCGAGCACGCCGCCGATCAGGCCCGCGAACGCGTCCAGACCGCGGCCGCCCCGGGTGAACGCGTGCGGGACCGACGTCAGCAATCCGAAGAGCCCGTAGATCGTGAGAAAAGCGCCGATCGCGAGCTTGAAGCGAAGCGGATCCGCGTTGTGCAGGATGAAGACCCCGATCGGCACGCCGACGACGCCGCCGACGACGAGTGGCGCGATTCGGCTGAATTGGAAGCCGCCGCGGATCGAAGCCAAGCTCGTCAATTGTCCGAGCAAGGCGCCGAACACCGCGAGCGGCACGGCGATCTGCGGCGCCAGCACCCAGGCCCATACCCCCATCGCGACCAAGCTGAACGCAAACCCGGAGAGGCCCTGCACGAAGCCCGCCAGCGCCGCGCCCGCGATCACCATCCCGAGCATCGGCCAGGTGTCAGGCATCGCGGCTCACGCGGCGTAGCTGCGTTTCAAAGCAGTTTCGCGAATGGCGGTGAGCGTCGTCGAAGGCGTGATCGCCTCCGGATCGACCTTGACATGCAGGATCGCCGGCAGCCTCGAGGCGAGCGCGCGGGCGAAGGCGGGCTCGAATTCCTCGGTCTGCTCGACCGTTTCGCCGTGGCCGCCGAAGGCGCGGGCATAAGCGGCGAAGTCGGGATTGCGCAGCGCAGTGGCGAGGACGCGGCCGGGATATTCGCGCTCCTGGTGCATGCGGATCGTGCCGTAGAGGCCGTTATCGATGACGAGCACGACGATGGCGAGACCATATTGCACGGCGGTGGCGAACTCCTGGCCATTCATCAGGAAATCGCCGTCGCCGGAGAAGCAGACGACGGTCGTGTCGGGAAATAGCTGCTTCGCGGCGATCGCGGCCGGCAGGCCGAAGCCCATCGAGCCCGAGGTCGGCCCGATCTGCTGTTCGATCCGGCGAAACCGGAGGAAGCGCCCGACCCAGATCGCGAAGTTGCCGGCGCCGGTCGTGAATATGGCGTCGGGGACGAGCCGCCGCAGCGCGAACATCACCTCGCTCAACTGCACGCGTCCCGGAACCGCCGGCGCCTGTTCGCTCCAGGCGAGATAGTCCGAGCGGGCCTCTCGGGTCTCGGCGCTCCATGGGATGGAGACCGGCGGTTGCACGCCCTCCAGAGCCGCCGCGAAAGCCGGCGAGGTCGCGACGATCCCGAGGGCGGGATGATAATTGCGGCCGATTTCGCTGGCATCGGCGTGAACGTGAACCAATCGCTGCCGCGGCTCTGGAATGGCGAACAGCGTATAGCCTTGCGAGGCCGCCTCCGACATGCGACCGCCGATCAAGAGCACGAGATCGGCGCGTTCAATGCGCGCCTTCAGCCTCGGATTGGCGGCGATGCCGATCTCGCCGGCATAGTTGGGGTGCTCGCCGTCGAGCACGCTGGCGCGCCGGAACTGGGCCGCGACCGGCAGATCGAATCGCTCGGCGAAGCGCAGCACGCTCGCGCTGGCAGTCCGCGTCCACCCGGAACCGCCAACGATGGCGATCGGCCGCTCGGCCGTCCACAGCATCTTCTGCAGCTCGGCCATCTGCGTCTGGCCCGGCCAGATCGCCGCCGCCTCGGCCCGAGGCGCGTTGGCGACCGACGCCGTTTCGACCAACACGTCCTCGGGCAACGCGATCACGACCGGACCGGGGCGGCCCTGCATCGCGATGTGATAGGCGCGCTGCACGACCTCGGGAATCCGCGCCGCGTTCGCGATCTCCGTCGCCCATTTGGTCGTCGAGCCGAAAAAGGCGCGGTAGTCCATCTCCTGGAACGCGCCGCGCCCGGACATCGCGCGCTCGACCTGGCCGACAAACAGGATCATCGGCGCGCTGTCATGTTCGGCGATATGCACGCCGTGGGCGGCGTTGGTCGCGGCGGGGCCGCGCGTGACGAAACAGATGCCCGGCCGACCCGTCAGTCGGCCCGCCGTCAGCGCCATCATCGCGGCGCCCGCCTCCTGTCGGCAGACCGTGACCTCGACGGGCGCATCGTAGAGCGCATCGAGCGCGGCGAGATAGGATTCGCCAGGCACGCAATAGAGGCGCTCGACCCCCTGAGCGACGAGCTGATCGACGAGAATCTGCCCGCCCGTGCGGGCGGTCGGCGCTGGCGTCACGAAACGCTCCCCACGGCGAGCAAAGGCTCGGCGCGCGGTCTGCCAGTTCGACGCCGGAATTTCAATCCTCGCCTCTATGGCGCGCTTGCGCATGACGGAGCGAAACGTCATGTTCGTGAAATGACCGGACCGATCGAGAAACCCGCCGAGCCGCGCGCGTTGGCCGCGCTGGACGCACGCGCGCGCGAAATCTTTCGTCGGATCGTCGATTCCTACCTCGCGAGCGGCGAGCCGGTCGGCTCCCGGCATCTTTCGCGCATCCTGCCGATATCGCTGTCGCCGGCCTCGGTGCGCAACGTGATGCAGGACCTCGAAGAGCTGGGGCTGATCTACGCCCCGCACACCAGCGCGGGACGTCTGCCCACACAGCTCGGCCTCAGGTTCTACGTCGACGCCCTGCTCGAATTCGGCGGCCTCGCGCGCGAGGAGCGCGCGCGCATCGACCATCAGGTCCGCGCCGCCGCGGAGGAAGGCGGCTTCGAGAGCGCGCTGACGCAAACGACGAGCCTGTTGTCGGACCTGACCCGCGGCGCAGGAGTCGTGCTCACGACCAAGGACAACGTCCGCCTCAGACATATCGAATTCCTGCGATTGGAGCCGCAGAAGGCGCTCGCGGTGCTGGTGGGAGAGGACGGTTCGGTAGAGAACCGCGTCGTCGCGACGCCCGCCGGCATGCCGGCCTCGACCCTGATCGAGGCGAGCAATTATTTGAATGCGCACGTGCTCGGCCGCACGCTCGCCGAGGCGCGGGCGGATATCGAGAAGGCGCGCGAGACGGCGCGCGGCGAACTCGACGCGCTCGCCTCGCGCCTCGTCGACGCGGGCCTCGCCTCCTGGGCGGGCGTCGGGGAGACCCGCCAGCAGCTCATCGTGCGCGGCCAGGCCAATCTGATCGGGAACCTGCGCGCCGAAGACGACCTCGAGCGCATCCGCCTCTTGTTCGCGGACCTGGAGACCCAGACCGACGTCATCGACCTGCTGCATCGCGCCGAGGACGGCGAAGGCGTAAAAATCTTCATCGGATCTGAAAATAAGCTATTTTCGCTGTCCGGCTCGTCGATGATCGCCGCGCCGCTGCGCGCGGGCGATCAGCGCGTCGCGGGCGTGCTCGGGGTCATCGGCCCGACGCGGTTGAACTACGGAAGGATCGTGCCGATGGTCGAATACGCCGCGCAAGTGCTCGGCGACCTCAAGCGCCCGCGCTGAGCGGGCGTCGCTCTGTAGACGCGCTCGGCGCGCGTCCGGCGCGAAGCGCTCTCGTGCGGCCGGCGCTGAAATGACCCTGGCAGCGACCGCGCCACACGAGCAGCGCGAAATTTGCCGCTTCGGCTCGGCATGCTAACGTAACTCATCTATCCGGAGTAACGCCATGTCCAACACGATGAACCCGAGCCTGGCGCCGCACAATCTGGGCGCCGCGGTAGAACGTCTGCGCGGCAGATGGGCCGCGATCGTCGCCTTCGGCGTCTTGCTGATGGCGCTCGGCTTCGCCTCGCTCGTCTTCGCCTTCGCTTCGACGATCGCGATGGTGACGCTCAACGGCGTGTTCTTCATCATCGCCGGAGCGGCCGAGATCGGCGTCGGCATGCACGCGCAGGGATGGGGCCGGTTTTTCCTCTGGGTGATAGGGGGAATCATCAACATGGTGTTCGGAATCCTCTGCATTCTGAATCCGGTTTTCGGCTCCCTGGCGCTGACCTTCGTCCTCGGCGCGGCCCTCATCGCCGCCGGCGCGGTTCGATTCTACCTAGCGTTTCAGCTGCCCGGGGGCCCAATGCGCACAATGGTCTTCATTGGCGCCGCGGTGACCTTGTTTCTGGGATTGATCATCCTGTTGAATTGGCCGGTGAGCAGCTTCTATGTGCTGGGGACCCTGTTGGGCATCGAGCTCTTGTTCCATGGCGCGGGCTGGGTGTCGTTTGGCATGGGGTTGCGCGCGCACAAGTGATCTCCCCTCTTTTGCGTGGATTTCCGGAGATTTCGATGACGAAATGGGTTTACGCCTTCGGCGCCGAACTGGCCGAAGGCAGGGGGGACATGAAAAATCTGCTGGGGGGCAAGGGCGCCAATCTCGCCGAAATGGCCTCGCTCGGCCTGCCGGTTCCCCCGGGCTTCACCATCACGACGGAAGTCTGCACCTACTTCTACAACCACGAAAAGACGTATCCCGCGGAGCTGGCGGCCGAGGTTGAAGCAGCGATCGACAGCGTCGGGCGGCAGACCGGGCGCCGGTTCGGCGACGCCGAGAATCCCCTGCTGGTCTCCGTCCGCTCGGGGGCGAGGGCGTCGATGCCGGGGATGATGGATACGGTCCTCAATCTCGGCCTCGAGGACCGATCCGTGCTGACGCTGGCGAAGACGTCGGGCGACGCGCGTTTCGCCTACGACAGCTATCGCCGCTTCATACAGATGTATGCGAACGTGGTGCTGGAGGTCGAGAGCCACAATTTCGAGGACATCCTCGAGGATTACAAGGATCGCAACGGCCGGACGCTCGACACCGACCTTTCGGCGGAGGATTGGCGCGAGGTCATCACGGACTACAAGGCGAGGGTCGCCGAGCTGACGGGCCGGCCGTTCCCGCAGAACCCCAAGGACCAGCTCTGGGGCGCGGTCGGCGCGGTGTTCTCGTCCTGGATGAACGCGCGCGCGATCACCTATCGCCGGCTCAACAACATTCCCGCCGAATGGGGCACCGCCGTCAACGTGCAGGCGATGGTGTTCGGCAATATGGGGGAGACGTCCGCGACAGGCGTCGCGTTCACGCGCAATCCCTCGACAGGCGCCAAGGAGCTCTATGGCGAATTCCTCGTCAACGCCCAGGGCGAGGACGTCGTCGCAGGCATCCGCACGCCGCAGAACATCACGGAGGTTGCGCGCAAGGCCGCCGGCTCCGATCGGCCGTCGCTGGAGGCGATCCAGCCGGCGGTGTTCGCGCAATTCGTCGAGACGACCCAATTGCTCGAAAAGCACTATCGCGACATGCAGGACCTCGAGTTCACCATCGAGCGCGGCAAGCTCTGGATGCTGCAGACCCGCAACGGCAAGCGCACCGCACGGGCCGCGCTGCGGATCGCGGTCGAAATGGCGAACGAAGGGCTGATCTCGCGCGAAGACGCGATAGCGCGTTGCGATCCCGCGGCGCTCGATCAGCTGTTGCATCCCATGATAGATCCGAACGCCACGCGAAAGCCGCTCGCGGTCGGACTGCCGGCTTCGCCGGGCGCGGCGAGCGGCGAGATCGTGTTCTCGGCCGAAGACGCGCAGCAGTTGCGTGCGTCCGGGCGCAAGGCGATTCTGGTGCGAGTGGAAACCTCGCCCGAAGACATCCATGGCATGCACGCTGCCGAAGGCATCGTCACGACGCGCGGCGGCATGACCTCGCACGCCGCCGTCGTCGCCCGCGGCATGGGCAAACCCTGCGTTTCCGGCGTCGGCGCCCTTCGCATCGACTACCACGCGCAGACGATGAGCGGCGGCGGCGTCACGCTGAAGAAGGGTGAAATCCTGACTATCGATGGAGGCAACGGCCAAGTGATGGCGGGCGCCGTGCCGATGGTGAAGCCGGAGCTGACCGGCGAATTCGCCACCCTGATGCAATGGGCGGACGGGGTGCGGCGCATGAAGGTGCGCGCCAACGCGGAGACGCCGCTCGACGCGCGCACCGCCCGCGGCTTCGGCGCCGAGGGCATCGGCCTCTGCCGCACCGAGCACATGTTTTTCGAGGGCGAGCGCATCGTCGCGGTGCGCGAGATGATCCTCGCGGACAACGAAGCGGGCCGGCGCGCCGCGCTCGCCAAGCTGTTGCCGATGCAGCGGCACGATTTCGCCGAGCTGTTCGAGATCATGACCGGCCTGCCCGTGACGATCCGGCTGCTCGATCCGCCGTTGCACGAATTCCTGCCGCATACCGAGGCCGAGATCGCGGAAGTCGCCAACGTCATGGGCGTTCCCGCCGCGAAGCTGCGCGCGAGAGCGGCCGAGTTGCACGAAGTCAATCCGATGCTCGGCTTCCGCGGCGTTCGGCTCGCGATCCGCTATCCCGAGATCGCGGAGATGCAGGCGCGCGCGATCTTCGAGGGCGCCGTCGAGGCGGGCCGCAAGACCGGCGCTCCGATCACCGCCGAAATCATGATTCCGCTGGTGATGGGCGTCGCCGAATTCGACGCGGTCAGGAAGATCATCGTCACCATGGCGGAGACGGTCGCCAAGGAGACGGGCGTGAGCGTGCCGTACCAGGTCGGCACGATGATCGAACTGCCGCGCGCGGCGCTGCGCGCCGGCGATATCGCTGGCAGCGCCGAGTTCTTCTCGTTCGGCACCAACGACCTGACGCAGACGACGCTGGGCGTCTCGCGCGATGACGCCGCCTCGTTTCTCGGCTCCTACACGACCAAGGGCCTGATCCCCGCCGACCCGTTCGTGACCTTGGATACGGAAGGGGTCGGCGAACTCGTCAAGATCGCCGCCGAGCGCGGCCGTGCGAGGCGCCCCTCGATCAAGCTCGGCGTCTGCGGTGAACACGGCGGCGATCCCGCCAGCATCGCGTTCTGCGAGAGCATCGGGCTGGACTATGTCTCCTGCTCGCCCTTCCGCATCCCGATCGCGCGCCTCGCGGCGGCGCAATCGGCGCTGGGAAGGAAAGCAGCGTCGACGGCGTGAGGGCTGCCGGCTCAGAGAGCCGAAATCGCCTAACAACCTCGCCGTCTAGGGAAAGGGGCGAGGATTTTCTCATATCGCGCGTTTCAAGGCTTTGGGAGGAGGAAAATTTTCCCTCCGTGTTGAGGGTCGGTAGCCCCTCATCGGAATTGGGGAATTACGGTGACAGTGCATTCTATTGATGACCCACCGCATCTGCGGCTAGCATCGGCCTATGGCCCGTCTTGCCCGCGTCGTCATTCCCGGCCTGCCCCACCATGTCACGCAACGTGGCAATGGCGGGCAGAAAGTCTTCTTTTCCCCCTCCGACTACGCCGCCTATCGCGACCGTCTGTCCGAAGCGGCGCGCGAGGCGGGGGTCGCAGTCTGGGCGTGGTGTCTCATGCCCAATCACGTCCACCTCATTCTCGCCCCTGAGAGCGAAGACGGCCTGCGTCGAACGCTCGCACGCGTGCATCGGAGTTACGCGGGCATGGTCCACTCCAGGCGAAAGCGCACCGGCCACTTCTGGCAGGGACGGTTTGGCGCGGTCGCGATGGACGAGCCTCATCTGGCCGCCGCCTTCCGCTATCTGACGCTGAACCCCGTGCGAGCCCGGCTGGTCCGCGGCGCGGAAGATTGGCAATGGTCGAGCGCGCGCGCCCACCTCGGCCTCGGCGATGACGCCGTCACAGATCTCGCCCCGGCCCGCCAGCGATTTTCCCGCTTCGCCGACCTCTTGGAAGGCGAGGAAGACGCCGCCGCGACATCGCGGTTGCGCAAGTCAGAAAGCGTGGGCCGCCCCATCGGTTCGGAAAGCTTTCTCGCGGCACTGGAAGCCCAAACCCACCGCCGCCTTCGCCCGCTCCGGCGCGGACCGAAGCCGACCGGTGACCGAACGTGAGGATTGCCGGATGAACCAAGTCGCGGTTAGCGGCGACAATCGAGCACGGGCCGTGCTCTCGCGCTTCGGGTTGCTATCGTCCATGCTCAAGTATTCGGAATAATCCGAGCTGAACGGGAGCGGGGGTCCGGCATGAAAGACGTGGGCGTTGCCGGTCTGGCGTTGGTGCTCGTTCTGGCGAGCAGCGCGATCGGGTTGAACCTCCAGTCGAGGCTGCGCGAACCTCACAGAAGGCATGAGACTACTGACTCGATCCGGCTGATCATGGCGATAGTC
>DASXYQ010000045.1:0-13990 GCA_036502445.1 Roseiarcus sp.
ACGCCGCCCGCGATCGGTGCGCGCACCGTCGGCCAAGCGCGTCGCATCGGCTTCGCCGGTCTCCTGCTCGCGGGCGCCGGGCTCGCGCTGGCCGGGATCGCCCTGCCCTACTTCGGCGCTCTTCCAGAAGGCCCGTCGCGAACCGCCGTCGGCTTGATCGGAGCCGCGACCTGCCTGCCCACACTCGCTTTGGCCCGCGCCGGGGTGCTCGGAGCGACTCGCGCCGGCGGCATCGATCTCGCAACCGCCCATTCGCGCCTCGCGGTGCTTTCGAGCCGACGCATCGCACTGAACCGTTTGGCCATGTTCGCCGCCATCGCGCTCTGTCCGTGGGGGGCTGACATGCGGTTGCTGAATTCCGGACGCGCGCTTTTTCTGGCGCTCGCGATCGGACTGGCCTTCGTCACGCCTTGCCTGTTGCTGGCGCTCGTGGCCCGCCCGCCCAGCGGCGCCGCCGCGGCCGCTCTCGGGGTCGCCTTCGTCGCCGCCGTCGCGCGCTTCGCATTCGTGGGGTCGGCGCCCCGAGGTCCGGAGTTGTTGATCGCGTCGCTGGTCGTCGGCGCCGCATCGTTCGCCACGGGCATGGCGTTCGCTTCGATCTTCCCCGGAGCGGCCCGCAGAGCCCAGCCTCAGCTCGCCGACCCCTTCGTAGATATTCCGGTGAATGGAATCGATTGAATCTCAACCCATCAGACGCTTGCGCGCGATTTCGTGCAATCCAGGATCGCCTGCGGCAATGATTCGGCCGCCTTTCGCTGCTTCGCCGCCGTCCCAGGTGGTGATTTTGCCGCCCGCGCCCTCGATGATCGATACCAACGCGACGACATCGTGCGGCTTGAGATTGGTTTCGACGACGAGATCGATGAAACCGGCGGCCAGGGCGCAATAGGCGTAGCAGTCGCCGCCATAGCGCACCAGGCGTGCATCTGCCTCGATCGCGCGGTACGCGGCGCGGTCCGATTCATCCTTGATCAGCTGCGGGTTCGTCGTCATCAGGGTGGCTTCGGCCAGCGATCGGCAGCCGCGGGTGCGAAGCGTGCGTGTGGTCCATTCCGAGGGCGGATTCTCGCCGCGGGAGGTAGCCAGGGAACGGATCCGCGTGCGTTTGCCGTCGCCGAAATAGCGTTCGCGTGTGAATGGTTGCGACATCATGCCGTAAACAGGCCGGCCGCGGTGCATGAGGCCGATCAACGTGCCCCAGGTTGGCAAGCCCGAAATGAAACTCTTCGTGCCGTCGATGGGATCGAGAACCCAGACATATTCGGCGTCGGGCCTGTCCGCGCCGTATTCCTCGCCGATCACGCCATGCGCCGGAAACGTCTGAGAAATCAATCTTCGCATCGCAGCCTCCGCGCCACGGTCGGCTTCGGTCACGGGATCGAACGCTCCGCCCCGCGATTTGTCTTCAGCTCCGATCGAACTGCGGAAGAACGGTAGAATCACCTCGCTCGATACCTGCGCGAGTCGGTCGACGAAGGCCGCAAAATCGACCGCCGTCATCGCGAACCCTCCGTTTCTTTCTGAGAAAGAGGAATTACGTGCCGCGATTTTTGCATATCAGCCATGTCGAGTTGTGGGGTATCGGCACCCAGCGAGCGCACAGGGCACGTGTAAACCGTTGTTCGATATCGCAAACTCGCAGCATTGGGCGAATTGCGCGGTGCTATGCTGTGGCAAAAACGTCGCACTCTCGGGCATCTCAATATGCGGTCTCAGAAATATCTTGCATTTGATGTGTCGCAAGTGGATATTGTTGCGGTGCGGCATGATCTGCCGCATATGCCCTCCTTGGGCGTTTCCTCCCTAGACTCAGGCCGCTGTGGCAACACGGCGGCCTCCTTTTTGGCCTTGAAGTCGCGAAGCCGAGACTCCCTCCAGGTTCCGTTTCTCATTCCGCTGCCAGGGACGCCTGCCCGAACCCGCTTGCGCGCGCGGCGAGGGCTTGCGTCATATTCAACAAAGCCTTAGCCAAAACTTCGGCTTTTTCCAACTTTACAATCCGGCGCTCGTCCATGTAGAGGGCGCGGTTGATTTCAATCTGAACCGCGTGACGCCCCTGTGTCGGCGCGCCGTGTCGCTCGGTGATGTAGCCTCCGGCATAAGGCTTGTTGCGACGCACGGCGAGCCCCGAATTGCGTAGCGCCCGTTCGAGCGTATCGAGGACCCACCCGGCCGCGCTGGAGCCGAATCGGTCGCCGAGCACGATGTCGCTGCCGCCCGCATCGACGGAACTCGACGGCATCGAGTGGCAATCCAGCAGGATCGCGAACCCGAATCGCTCGCGGGCCTGCTCGACCAGCGCGGCGAGCCGAGCGTGATAGGGCCGATGAAGCGCCGCGATCCTCGCCAGCCCATCCGCGACCGGGATCGGTCCGCGATAGATCGGTTGCGCGTCGCCGACTACGCGCGGGATGGCGCCGAGGCCGGCCGCGACCCGCAAAGAGCGCGTGTTCGCAAAATCGGGTAGCCGCCCCTCGAACATCTGGGGGTCGAGTTCGAACGGTTCGCGATTGACGTCCAGATAGGCTCTGGGGAAGCGAGCCCGCAACAACGGCGCGCCGATCGCGACGCAGGGCATCATCAACTCGTCGACAAAACAGTCTTCCGAGCGGCGCAAAGCCATCGCGTCGAGTCGCGAAGCGTCCAAGAATTTGCGTGGATACCGCGAGCCCGAATGCGGCGAATCGAGTACGATGGGAGTCTCGACCTCGGCGGGCTCCACCACCTCGAAAGGCGAACCGAGATCAAGTCCCCAGTCATCATCGCGCATGCCGCGTGGCTCTCCCGACGTTCGACTTCCGTTTGGGCGTCGTACGCCACCCCGAAACGCGATGATAGACGCAAACGCATTCCAGCGTAAGTTATGAATGGTGCGCCGTCGGTCGCCTTCACTTGATTTTTACTCTAATCCAGCATCTGTTAGAGAATCAACGGGGAAATTCAATGTCCGAGCCGGCCGAATCGATCACGCGTATCCTGCTCGCCGAGGATGACAACGACATGCGCCGCTTCCTCGTCAAGGCGCTCCAGAACGCCGGCTTTAGCGTCGCCTCTTTCGACAATGGTCTGTCCGCGTACAACAGGCTGCGCGAAGAGCCGTTCGAATTGCTGCTGACGGACATCGTCATGCCGGAGATGGACGGCATCGAACTCGCGCGCCGCGCGACCGAACTCGATCCAGAAATCAAAGTGATGTTCATCACGGGTTTCGCCGCTGTCGCGCTGAACCCCGACAATCACGCCCCCAAGGACGCGCGGGTTCTCTCCAAGCCGTTCCATTTGCGGGACCTCGTCAACGAAGTGCAGCGGCTGCTGAAGGCGGCATGAGCGGACGTCCGCGCTCGAGACCGCCGCGCGCTGTATACGCTGTCGCCCATCGCCGGAGAATGCGGCGCTTCAGGACGGCCGCGCTCAGCGAGCGCGGCTACAATTTCGCGAATGCCGGGCTTTTGCCCTGACGGTGCGCCTTCAGTGCGCCCGATCCAACGAGAACCCGAAATCGCCGTCGATCCAGGTGTCTTTGTCCTGAATGATGGCCTGAACCGGCAAGGTCGGCGTGGCCACCGCGACGGCCGGCGTCTTCTTGACGGCGGTCCCGATCGCCATGAACTCGACCAGTCCGCTGTTCAACTCTGCGATATATGTCTTCACGCCGACGACCTCTTCCGCACCCAGTTGATCCGCCTCCCGTTTGATCCGGTCGATCGCGATCTCGCGTGCATCATGAACGAGGCGCGTCAGCTCATTGATTTCGCCGCGCGTGAAGGATTTGAACGCGGCCATGAATCCGCCGGCGAAGCCGAGCGAATAGATCGAGGTCGACATCAAGAGCTTGATCGGTGCGTAGCCGAGGCTCGTCATCGCCCAGAGTTCCTCACCTGTCATGTCGCTGGTGACGGGAGTGGCGAAAGCCGAGCCTGGCAGGGCCGGGTTGAAGGCGGCGGTGCCGGACATGATCATTTCATGCGCGCCAGCCCAACGCTGGATCGTCGTGCGGATGCCGACGACGGCGTTGGCTTTGTCTTGCCGCGCAGCGCCGACGACACGGTCCAGCGCCGCGTGGCGGGTATGATTGAAAACGTCGCTGAATTCTCTGATCTCGCCGCGCGCGAGGGTCTTCAGCGAGCCCAATAGCCCTCCGCCCACGCCCATCGAATAAGCGATGTTGCCGAAAGCATGCTGGATCGGCTCATAACCCGCGTCCATGTGGCAATAGAGCTCTTGCGCGTCGCCGGCGCTGGTGAACAGCCCGTCGGCGGACGCCTTGCCGTGGACGCAGGAGCCGACGAACAAAAATTCCGTGCTCCCGCTGAAGGAGCGCAGTTCGCCTGTGACGCCGGCGACGCCGGCAGCCCCATGTTGCGCCGCCTCTTGCGTCATGCGCGTCAACGCGGAGGCCCTGCCCTCGTGGATCGCCTGGGTAACTTGCGGCACCTCGCCGCCGACAACATTGCCAACTCCGGCGCCGAGCGAGCCCAGAAAGCCCATCGAATTGACGCTGTTGCCCACGACGAGTTCGCCCGCCGAATATTGCTTCAGTGCGAGACAGTAGATTTCATTTCCCGACAGTCCCGTGACTTTGGCCATGGCGACTATCCTCGCTGTTGCGGCCCTGTGGGTTTCCCCGCCGATATCCTAACCTAACCGGGGCCCTACGAGCCGACGACTTTGTGGAAAGGTCAACCAATCGATATCCTCAGCGCGGTGGCCGGCGCGCGCCTCGGCTCGCCCTTGACCCTTAAGTGCAGATCGCATCCCGTAATCGTGTTTTACCCGATCGTCCTCGTCGCAAGCATCTGGGGCGTCTTGACTCGCGCGAGCCGTCCTTGGTGCATGTGTCGTAAACTGGGCGCGGGTTAATTTGCCAGCACGGCTAGCAGCACCGCCAGTATCAGAAGCAGTATTGCGACCAGGGAAATTGCGAACGCAACCGTTCGCTCGGGTTGTCTGGCTCGCAGATAGAATACTGAATGTGCGATGCGGGCCAATGTAAAAACCGCGAAAATTGGGATTGCCATCCAGGCCTTCCCTCCCGCGAGAATGTAGACCAGTCCCAGCAACAGGAACGGATAGATTGTGGCTTCGGCGTTGCGGTGGGCCCGAAGGATACGGGCGACTGCCGGCGGGTCCGCTTCCGAGACAGGAGCGCCAAACCGCGCGCCATCTTCTGAATTGATCGCGACCTTCGTTCTTGCTCGGGTCGCTCCGCTGGAAACCCAAAGCAGAAGAAGGTTGAAGCTGAGAACAACGCAAGTGATGCCGTAGGTCAGGAAGGCCGGGTTGACCGCAATATCGAATTTTTGTTGCATCTTCGTCCTCACTTTGCTCGTGCTCGCCTGGCCCGCGATCCCACACACTCGAAGCTCATCACTCCATCGCGCCGATATAGGCGACGAGGTTGTCGAGCGTCTGGGAAGTGCCGACATCGACGCCCGCTTTCATGAACTGATCGAGCTTGGCCAGCGAGCCGCATTCGATCGTCACCGTCATGAGCGTCTTGGCGCCGACCTCTTTGAGAACCACCCTCCCGGTGGAGCCCATGACCTCGAAGACAAGCTGTTCCGGTGGCGCTATCTCGCGATAGATGCCGCTGAAAGGATGATTTGATCCCTGATTCACAAACCTGAATGCTCCGCCTGGACGCAAATCGATCTCGCATTCGACCAGCCGAACGCCGGCAGGATCCCACCAGCAAGCAATATGCTCAGGTTGCGTCCACGCCTCGAAAATCTGCTCCCGGGGCGCGGCAAAAGTGCGGGTCAGCAGGATTTTGTGCGCGGCCCGATCGACGACGAGTTTGGTTTCGGCCTGGACCAGTGGCTGAGGAAGCATGTCACTTTTCCTTCTTTTTCATTGTCGCAAGATGGTCGTCTAGATTGTTGAACCTGCCCTCCCATTGGCGTCGGAACGGCTCGATCCAGTCGGCAACTTCTTTGAACGCCAACGCCACGAGTTTGCGCGGCCTCCTTTGGGCGTCGCGCCCGCGTTCGATAAAGCCTGCGTCCTCGAGCACCCTGAGATGCTTGGAGATCGTCGGCTGAGTGAGCGCGAACGGTTCCATCAGTTGCGACACCGTTGCTTCGCCCGCCGCGAGGCGAGCTAGCATGGCCCGTCTCGTCGGGTCGGCAAGAGCCGAGAATGCTCTGTCGAGTTGCCCAGGTTGTCCTTGCATCGCCATTTGGCTATATTGCCCTATAGCAATGTACGTGTCAAGCAGCAATGGGATCTCGAGCGCCGGATTCGAACGCCGCGGCATTGCGTTCGCCGGTTCTGAGGCGGAAAACTGCGCGATTTGCCCTAGCCGTCTGCCCCTTCAGCAGGCCGGGCATCGGGGCGAACCTCGTGGGAAAACTCGCGAGGCGCATGCGAGGCGGCGATCACGAATGACCGGCGCATCTCCGAGCGGGCGGAGGGGCGACGGCTTGTTGCAAAAATAGCACATTCGCGCAGATTAGTGTACGTGACCGCGCTTTTGCTGCGCCTCTGGGCTTTTGCCCATTGCATTTTGTGCGGCGCACCATATACTAGGAAACGCGGCGACTTGTCGCCGTATGCCCTCCTTGGGCGTTTCCTCCCTAGACTCAGGCCGCTCTTCGGAGCGGCCTCCTTTTTTTGACAACCCTCATTGTAACGTACGGAAGCGGACAAAAAAAGGGGGTGAACTCGGTTTCGTCGCACATACTTACGTCTGCGATGCTAACCATCTAGCGCGAAGCGCTCCAGGGCCGCCGCTTCGCAAGCTTCCGTATACCCGCGACCTCATCCGAGAGACGACGAGCGAGTCGCCGCAAATTTCAGGATGAAAAAAGCCGCACGAGCGCTTGGCCTCCTCGAGTCGCCAGCCAATGCCGCCGATACCCGATCACTCTCCGCGCGCCGTCAGCGCCTCCACGAATCGCCGAGCGAATTCCGTCCCGTCCGCTTCCATGCAAACATCCGCGTTGCGGCGATCCACCGCTGTCCGGCGACGGTCCGCGACGGTCTGGCCGCGCGTCAGCGCGCCGGCGAGTTCGACGTCGACGCACATGCGCTCGACGACTGCCAACGAGGGATCCTCGGCGATGGCGACGGCGAGCGGGTCGTGCAGGCCGCAGCCGGCGATGCCAGGATACATCCGGGCGTAGGCGTCGACGTAGAATTGCGCGATCTCCATCACCTTCGCGCCAGCCGCCCCGCCCTTGCCGGCAATCTCGGCGCGCATCGGCGCGGTCAGCAGAACCTTCATCGTCACGTCCATGCCGACCAACGTGAGGTTCGCGCCCGAGCGCAGCACGATCTGGGCGGCCTCCGGATCATTCCAGAAATTGGCGTCGGCCATCGGCGAGGGAATGCCCAAAATTCCCGGATGAAAGATCGTGCTGCCCATTACGACGATCCGCTTCAGGAGCGTCGCGATCTCCGGCGCCTTGGCGAGCGCAAGGGCGACGTTCGTGACCGGCCCGACCGGGCAGAGCGTGATCTCGCCGGGGTTCTCGCGCGCCATGCGAATGATGAGATCGACCGCCGATTCCGCGACGGCGCGCGCCCGCGGCTCGGGCAGCGCGATATCCCCCAGGCCGTTGGCGCCGTGAACGTGATCGGCGCCCTTGACGAACGCCTTCAGCAGCGACCGCCCGGGGCCGCGCGCAACGGGAATTTCGTCGCGGCCGGCTAGTTCGAGGATGCGCAACGTGTTCTTCGTCGCCGTGTCGACGTCGGTGTTGCCGAACGTCGTTGTGAGCGCTTCGAGGCGGATGCCCGGGCGGCGCAAGGCGTAGAGGATCGCCATCGCGTCGTCGATGCCGGTATCGACGTCGAGGATCATTCGGCAGAGTTCGGGCATGGATATCGTCCTATGTTGTTATCTGCCAACCCGCTGCTCGTTGGCGCCGCGTTACAGACCTGCGCTGCGCGAGCGGGAGCTTGCGAGCCGTGTCATGTCCATGATGGCGCCGGCCCGAGGTCTCGTGGCGTCCCGGATGCTCGCGTTCGCGAACCGCGTTCACGAGCATGGCGTCATGTCGGAACCGCGACTCGCGCGCGCTTACGATGGCTCAGCGCGAGCGCCGCAAGGGTTACGACATAGGGCGCAATGTCGGTGAGTTGATTGGGTAGGCCCTGCCCTTGCAAGCGCAAGCCAACCGCATCGGCGAAGCCGAACAACGCGCAGGCCGCGGCGGAATAGACGGGATGGCCGCGTCCCAGCATGACTGCGACGACCGCGATCCAACCGCGGCCGGCCGTCATGTCTTCCGCGAACACGGTCACCGCGCCGAGCGAGAGCTGCGCGCCCGCGAGCCCGACGAGCGCGCTGGAGGCCAGAACCGTGACGACGCGATAGCGGCGCATGTCGACGCCCAGCGTCTCGGCGGCGTCGGGCTGTTCGCCGACTCCGCGCAGCCTGAGGCCGACCGGAGTCTTGAACAACAGAAGCGCGATCAGCACAACGAGGACCCAGGCGCCCCAGGTGATCGCCGTCTGGCGCGCGAAACCCCAGCCCAGGATCGGGATCACCTGCAGAGCGGGGACGCGAATGCGGGAGATGCCGACAAGGGACGGGTCCGAGAAAGTGCCGCTGACGTCGAACATCGCGCGCAAGAGATAGGCGGTGAGCCCCGAGGCGAGCAAATTCATGCCGATACAGATGACGACGGAATCGCCGCGAAACACGGTCGCGCCATAGGCTAGGATGAGCGAGAACGCAATCGTCGCCACGATCGCCGCGAGCACTCCGACCGCGGCGCTATGCGCGAAATAGCAGCCGACCACCGCCGCGAAGGCGCCGATCAGCATCTGCCCCTCGAGCGCGATGTTGAAGACGCCGACGCGCCCGCAGAGGACCCCTGCGAGCGAGGCGAGCAGAATCGGCGTGATCGCCTGGACCGCGGATTGCATCAGGAAGGGCGTAAGAAAGTCGGTCAAGACGATCGTTTCCCGAGCCCATGCCGCATCGCAAGGAAGAGGATCACGATCGCTTGCAGCACGAGGGTCAGCACGCGCGGCACGGAGCTCTCCCGTTGCATCGCGAACCCGCCGGTCTGCAACGCCGCGAAGAACAAGCCCGCGGCTATCGCCCCGACCGGCTCGCCGCCCGCGAGCAGCGCCGCCATCAGGCCCGACCAAGTGTATGCGGGCGTCAGCAGTGCGCCGTCGATGAAGCGGAACTGTCCGCCGAGCACGACGATCGCGCCCACCAGGCCGGCGATTGCGCCGCTGGCGAACATCGCGCCCAGCGCCTGCCGATCGAGCCGCACCCCGCCATACCCGGCGAACCGCGCGTTGAGGCCGCGCATCCTGAGTTCGTAGCCGATCACTGCGCGGCGATCGATCACGATGACGAGCGCCGCGACCGCCGCGATGACGAGCATGCCGGCGTTGACCGGCCCGGCCAGCGTCGGCAGCCTCGCGGCGACAGGGACGAGCGCGGTCTGCGGCAGGCCGGTCGTCGTGTCGCGCAACGGAAAACGTACGAGATAGGAGACGATTCCCACCGCAGTATAGCTGAGCAGCAGGCTCGAGATCAGCATCGGTATGGCAAAGCGAATTTGGCCCCAGGCGGCGAGCGCCGCGTAGAACCCTCCTGCGAGCGACGCAGCGATCAGCGCGAGCGTCGCCGCCAACGGTCCGGCCACGGGCAGCAGCGGCGTGATGGCGCCGACGAGGCCGCCAACGACCATCTGGCCGTCGCCGCCGAGGTTGATCATGCCGCCGCGTAGCGGAATCGCTGCCGCGAGGGTCATGCCGACCAGCGGCGTCGCCCAATTCAACGTGTTCGGCAGGTTGTCAGGCGCAAGTGCGCCCTCGACGATAGCCGCGTACGCCTGGATCGGATTGGCGCCGGAGACCAGCACCAGCGCGCCGCCAACGACCACGGCGACGACGATCGCTACCAGCGCAGGCGGTGGGCACAGTCGCGCGACCGCGCTCACGAGCCGGCGGTCCGGCCGGCCATCAAAAGGCCCAACGCCTCCTCGCTTGCCTCTGCCCGCGGCACATCCGCGAGAATGCGCCCTTCATACATCACCAGAATGCGATCGCTGAGCGCGAGGATTTCGCTCAGTTCCGCCGAAACGAGCAGTACTGCGTGGCCCTTGTCGCGTTCCGCCACCAATTGACCGTGGATGAATTCGGTCGCGCCGATGTCGACGCCGCGCGTCGGCTGTTCCGCGACCAGCACCGGCGCCGCGTGTGAAAGCTCGCGCGCTACCACCATTTTCTGCAGATTGCCGCCGGAGAGCGAACTCGCGAGCCCATGTTCGCTCGCGGTCCTGACGCCAAATTTGTCGATCAACGCGCGGGCGCGAGCCGCCATCGCTGCCGGGTCGAGCCATCCTGAGCGAGACAGCGGCGGATCGCGCTGGAACCCCATCGCGAAATTGTCGGCGGCGTCGGCGCCGAGCGCGGCGCCGAGATTGGCGCGATCCTCCGGAATATAGGCGAGTCCGGCGGCGCGATGTCCGGCGACGTCGGCTTCGCCCACGGATGCCCCGGCGATGCGGACCTCGCCGGCATCCGGTCGGCGCAATCCGACGAGCGCCTCGACGAGTTCGCTCTGGCCGTTGCCGGCGACGCCCGCGAGCCCGACGATTTCGCCGGCCCGCACGACAAAAGCCGCGCCGTCGACGAGCGGTCGGCCATCAGGCGAGCCGATCGTCAGGCGCTCGATTTCGAGCAGCGGCGCGCCGGGCGCCGCCGCCCCGCGCTCGATTTGCAGATCGACGTTCCGTCCGGTCATCGCGCGGATGATTTCGCCGGCCGTCGTTTCGCTGGTGTTCATGCGCGCGACCACTTTGGAGTCGCGCAGGACGGTCACGCGGTCGGTGATCGCCATCACCTCGTTCAGTTTGTGCGTGACGAACAGGATCGTGCGGCCCTCGGCGGCGAGCCGTCGCATGACGGCGAACAAGCCGTCGCGCTCCTGCGGCGTCAGCACCGCTGTCGGTTCGTCGAGGACGAGGATGCGCGCGCGCCGGTATAGCGCCTTGAGAATTTCGACGCGTTGGCGCACCCCGACCGACAACGTCCCGACTTTCGCGTCGGGATCGACGCCGAGGCCGTGGCGGCGCGCGAGTTCGGCGACTTCGCGGCGCGCCTTGCCCCGGTCGATGAAGACGATTCGCGAAGGTTCGGCGCCGAAGACGATGTTTTCCCAGACGGTCAGCGATGCAAACAGCTTGAACGCCTGATGAACCATGCCCATGCCGGCCGCGATCGCATCCAGCGCCGAGCCGAAGCGCGCCTCTACGCCACGCAGGAGGATGCGCCCCTCATCGGGTGGCTGCAGGCCGTAGAGGATGCTCATCAAGGTCGACTTGCCGGCGCCATTCTCGCCCATCACCGCGTGGATCTCTCCGCTCTCGACGGAAAGATCGATGTGATCGTTTGCGAGGACGGCGCCGTAACGTTTGACGATGCCGATCGCTTCCAGCTCCGGGATCGCCAATCGCCCAGGCCTATTTGGCCATCATCGGATCGACGACCTTGATCGCGCCGCTGACGATCTGGTCGCGCAGCGCCTTCACCTTGGCGATCGCGTCGGGATAGGCGGCGATCTTGCACCGAGAGGCCGCAACGTCCGGCTCGAGCGCGTTGAGCGCCATGCCGCCTTCGCTGAGGCCGAGCGCCGTGACCGGCTGCTGCGTGCCGGCAGAGATGCCCTTGATCGCGAGTTCGACGGCGACGTCCGTCTTCTTTTCGACGTTATCCATAACAGCCCCAGGGGCTTGCGGGCATTGGTTCACGTCGACCCCGAACGCGTAGGCGTCCGGCGAGTCCTGGAAGGCTTTGAAAATGCCGCCGTTCGACCCCGCGCCGGCGGCGAGAATGCGATCGGCGCCGTCGGCGAGCATGGCCGCCCCGCGCTCCTGTCCGCGAGCGGGATCGGAGAATGGATTATTGCCGCCGACCCAGAGGGTCGGCGAGATCTTGATGTCCGGCTTGACCTGCTTGGCGCCGGCGATGAAGCCGTCGGTGTAACGATGAAGGAAGGGAATATCGAGCGCGCCGATCGCTCCGACTTTACCGGTATTGGTTGTCAACGCCGCCTCGGCGCCGGTCAGGAAGCTCGCTTCGTATTCGCGGAACACCGAGCAGTAGATGTTCGGCTTCATGTTCTTGAACGGACAGCTGTCGATCTGCAGGAACTTCACTTGGGGATAGGCGACCGCGATCTCGGGAAGCATGTCGTTGAATTCGAAGCCGATCGCGACGACGATCTTCGCGCCCGCTTTCGCGGCCGCCTCGAGGTTCTGGCGCTGCGTGGTCGGATCGGAGCTCTCATAAGTCTTGGCGTCGGCGCCGAGGGCCTTGGCGACGCGTTCCGTGCCTACCTTGCCGAGCTTCAGGAAGTCGTTCACCCCGATCGGGTTAGGAGAAACGTAGACGAACAAAGGCTTGGCGTCGTCGGCGAAGCTCGCGCCTGAAGTCAGAGCCACGACGGACGCCGCGGCTAAAATTGCTGCGATTCTCATAAGCGGGTTCCCCTCAGTTGGTTTGGCCCTTCTCCCCCTTGCGGGAGAAGGTGGCGCCATAGGGCGTCGAAAGACGCCCGTCTCAGACGGGCTTTGGCGCCGGATGAGGGCCGTCGTAATCCCCACGACCCTCACCCCAGCCCTCTCCCGCGAGAGCGGGAGGTATTGCTAATATGGCGTGTCTCCCCCGTCCGCGTTGACCGCCTGACCCCGAATTATAAGGGCGTCGTCGCTCAAAAGGAAAGAGATCGTGCGCGCCACTTCGTCCGGCTCGATATGCCGCCGCAATTGCGAGGAGACGAGTTGCGCGAAGACCTCGGCCGGCGTCGCATCAACGAGTTGGCCGTAGGCGATGGCGACTTCGCGCAACATGTCGGTCGCGACGCCGCCGGGGCAGACGCAGTTGACGTTGATGTCGTACGGTGCGAGCGACGCCGAAAGCGTTCGCGTCATGTTGATCAGAGCCGCCTTGCTGGCGCTGTAGGCGAGGGAGTCGATATGACCCTTCTTGCCCGCCTCGGAGGCCACGTTGACGATCGCGCCGCGCACGCCCGCCGCGATCATCGACTTGGCGACGAGACGGGAGGCCTCGTAGGCGCCGAACAGATTGACGCGAAATATCTTTTCCCAGTCCACCCACGCCGCCTCCAGCGGGTCGGCATGGATGACGATCGCCGCGCAATTGACCAATCCGTCGATCCGGCCGAGCCGCGCCTCGGCCGAGCGCACGGCGGCGGCAATCGATGCAGGATCGGCCGCGTCGAGGAGGACGGCGAACGCTTCCGGACTCGCCGTCGTCGCCAGCGCCGCTTTCAGCGCCTCGGCGCGGACGTCGGCCAGCGCCACACGGGCGCCCCGAGCCGCCAGCAACGCGGCCGCGGCGCACCCTACCCCGCCCGCCGCCCCGGTCACGAGGAAGCCTTTTCCGGCGTGGAGCCCGAAATTCTTCGCAGGCCGCGGCGGGAGAGCCGAATGCGGCGGCCGGGTCGAAAACTGTCCCATCCCTGGCTCCGCGTAAGCGCTATCCAGCCGCGAGCCTAGGAAGCGTCGGCAGCGCGGTCAAGTTCGAGCGGGCGCTTTCGACGTGCCATCTACCCTGGAAATATTCGCTCTATACCAGAGCCCGTCCCGTCAAGCCTTCCAACACACGCAAAGGCGAGTGCGAGGGAGCGGCCATCGCCTCGACCGGCAGATAGAAGGTTTGTTCGAGAGCCGCATGGCCGGCGAGGGCGGCATGCAACACTTGGTCAGTGAAACAAAACCAGGTCGCGCCCGCGTCGAATTGCACGTCCGTCTTGGATGCTTGCATTTGATATTGCGCATCCAGCTTGCCTTGATCATGCAGGGCGAGCATGTAGTGGTCATAGGCGCTGCGTTTTTCTTTCGTAATGCCGAGCCGCTCGAGCACCCATGAACTGCCGGGCAGAGGCGGCTTGATGCGTGGCATGAATTTTTGCGCAAAGCCGGGGAACGGTTCTCCGACGCGCCAGCGACGCGCGGCGCGGTCACCGGCGATGTTTGTGAACAAGCGCAATATACGG
>DASXYQ010000046.1:0-7138 GCA_036502445.1 Roseiarcus sp.
CGAACGCGAACGGCACGAAAGCTTTTTTCAAGACCTGCAGCATGTGATCGACTATCTCGACCACGCGCCCGCCGGCTTTTTCTCGGCGGAGCCAGACGGCTCGATCGCCTACATGAATGCGACGCTCGCCGGGTGGCTCGACTATGATCTCGCTCAATTCGCTGCCGGCCAGCTCAAACTGCCGGATATCGTGGCCGCCGACGGCGCGTCGCTGATATCGGTCGTTTCCGGCCGGCCGGGCGAAGTGACGACCGAGCAGTTCGACGTCGATCTGAAACACCGACGGGGCCGCTTCCTGCCCGTCCGCATTCTCCACCGCGTCGCGTTCTCCAGCGAGGGTCTTCCCGGCCCTTCGCGCACGCTGGTGCTCGATCGGGGCCCGAGCGAGACCGCGGGCGAGGATTTGCGCGCCGCCGAAGTTCGCTTTGCGCGGATCTTCAATTCGACCCCGATGGCGATCGCCACGGTGGACGCAAATGGATTCGTGCGACGATCCAATGGCGCTTTTGCGCGTCTGGCGCCCGGGGCTCTGCAGCCGGCGCCGGGCGAGGTCCGGCCCTCGATCTTTCGCGGCGTCGCGGAGCGCGATCACGCCGGCCTGCGCGCGGCGATCGCGGCGGCGAGCGAGGGCAAAGGCGAAATCTCGCCGGTCGATGCGGCGATCGAGGGCGAGGGCGAGGGCGCGCGGTCCGCGCGCTTTTTCGTTTCGGCCGCCGATGCGCACGGCGGCGAGGACGCCAGCGCGATTGTGTTCGCGCTCGACACCACCGAGCAGCGCACGCTGCAGGAAAACTTCGCGCAGAGCCAAAAAATGCAGGCGATCGGTCAGCTCGCCGGCGGCATCGCGCACGACTTCAACAACGTCCTGACCGCGATCATCGGCTATTCCGATCTGTTGCTCGCCAACCATCGCCCGACCGATCCCTCGTTCCAGGACATTATGCAGATCAAGCAGAACGCCAATCGCGCAGCGGGTCTGGTGCGACAATTGCTGGCGTTTTCGCGCAGGCAGACGTTGCGGCCGCAGACGCTGCAACTCGGCGACGTGCTGTCCGAACTCCAGATGTTGTTGCGTCGGCTGGTCGGCGAGACGATCGAACTCGACGTGGTCCATGGACGCGACCTCTGGCTCGTCCAGGCGGACCTCAACCAATTCGAGCAAGTGGTCGTCAATCTGGTCGTCAACGCGCGCGACGCGATGCCCGACGGCGGCCGGATCACTCTGCGCACGCGCAACGTCCCCGCCGCGGATTGTGCCGCATTTGGTGAGAAGTCCCTGATTCCGGCTGATTATGTGCTCGTGGAGGTGCAGGATTCCGGCCATGGCATCCCCTCCGATGTGCGCGACAAGATCTTCGAGCCGTTTTTCACCACCAAGGAGGTAGGCAAGGGAACCGGCCTCGGGCTTTCGATGGTCTACGGCATAGTCAAGCAGACGGGCGGCTACGTCTTCTGCGAGAGCGAACCCGGCCGCGGCGCGACGTTCCGCATTCTGCTGCCGCGACACTTCGCCAACGCGGTTGCCGAGCCAGCAAAAAAGGAAACCGCCAAGCCGTCCGCCGATCTCACCGGCCACGGCGCGATTCTGCTGGTCGAAGACGAGGAAGCGGTCCGGGCGTTCGCCTCGCGGGCGCTCGCCTCTCGCGGCTACACGGTTCTCGAGGCCGAATCCGGCCTCGATGCGCTGAGGGTGGTCGAAGAGGCGGGCGGCAAGATCGATCTGATCGTCTCCGACGTCATCATGCCGGAGATGGACGGACCGACCATGCTGACGGAATTGCGCAAGCGCGGTCTCTCCGCCAAGATAATCTTCGTCTCGGGATACGCCGACGACGCCTTCGCCAAGAACCTGCCCCAAGGCCAGGAATTCGTCTTCCTGCCCAAACCATTTTCGCTCAAACAGTTGATCGAGACCGTGAAAGGAGCGATGGGTTGATCGGTCGCTCCCCTCCCCTTTGGCGTTCCTCCCCTTCCCATCTGGCGTTCCTCCCCTCCCCGATCTTACAGGGAGGTGGTAAGGGGTCTTCGTTGGGGCGAGGCGGCGGGCGCAAGACTTGCATATCCGCAACGCCCCACCCCTGACCCCTCCCCGCAAGGGCAGGGAGGGGAACCCAGAGCGAGGAATGCATGCGTTTTCAGGGCACCGCGACCTATATCGCGAGCGACGAACTCAAGACCGCCGTCAACGCCTCCATCACCCTGGAGCGTCCGTTGCTCATCAAGGGCGAACCGGGGACGGGCAAGACCCTGCTCGCGCAGGAGATAGCCGCCGCGCTCGGGGCGCCGCTGCTCGCCTGGCACATCAAATCGACGACGCGGGCGCAGCAGGGCCTCTACGAGTACGACGCGGTCTCGCGCCTCAGGGATTCCCAGCTCGGCGACTCCCGCGTTTCCGACATCCGCAACTATATCCGGCATGGCAAGCTCTGGGATGCGCTCACCTCGCCGGTGCGGCCGGTGCTGCTGATCGACGAGATCGACAAGGCCGACATCGAATTTCCCAACGATCTCTTGCTCGAACTCGATCGCATGGAATTCCTCGTCTACGAGACCGGCGAGACGATCAAGGCCGAGCGCCGGCCGATCGTCGTCATCACTTCGAACAACGAGAAGGAACTTCCCGACGCCTTCCTGCGCCGGTGCTTTTTCCATTACATCCGTTTTCCCGACGCCGACACGATGCGGGCGATCGTGGAAGCGCATTATCCCGGGATCAAGCCGCGACTGATCGAGGAGGCGCTGCGCCAGTTTTTCGCGGTGCGCGAAACCCCGGGGCTGAAGAAGAAGCCGACGACGTCGGAGCTGTTGGACTGGCTGAGGCTTCTGCTCAGCGATGACATTTCACCCGAGATGTTGCGCGAACGCGACCCGCGCAAGCTGATACCGCCGCTGCACGGGGCCTTGCTGAAGAACGAACAGGATGTGCACTTGTTCGAACGGCTGGCGTTTTTGAACCGGCGCGAGCGGGCGACCTAGCCTGCAGCCGCGGTCGCTGACCGCGCCCCTTTCCGAGGCTGCGTCGCGATCCGCCGCCGTGCTCGACCGCACGGCTACATTTATAACCACATTGGGCTTGCGGTCCGAGGCGGCTTGGCCTTACACATTGACCCAATGCGCCGATTGCTGCTCTTGCGTCACGCCAAGGCTGCGCCCCCCGCCGGGGGCGAGGATCATGAGCGCGCGCTGACCGACAGGGGGCGCGAGGACGGGCGGCGAATCGGCGACCTGATCGCCGCCAAAGGCCTCGTCCCCGATCTTTTGATCTATTCCAGCGCCGAGCGAACCCGGGAAACCGCCGAGATCGTCGCAACCAACTGGCCGAAGCGTGTCAAGTCGGTCGCCGAGGACGGCCTCTACGAGGCCTCGCGCCAATTTATCCTCTCGAAAATTCGCACCACGCCCGACCGTGCTGGCGTCGTGATGATCGTCGGCCACAATCCCGCAATCGGCGAGGTCGCCAATCAGCTGACGGCCGCCGGCCCGAAGGACGACAGAACGCGCATGGCCGGCGCCTTCCCGACCTGTGGACTTGCGGTGCTCGATTTCTCCACGGAGCATTGGGCGAACGTCGCCCCCCAAGCCGCCCGCCTCGTCCGCTTCGTGACCCCGGCGGATCTCGAGCTGCGGCGGGCGTGAGCGGTCCCGTCTCGCGAGGTTCTCTCCGCGTTTCGTGATTTGCAGGGAGGAGAATTTCCGCCCTCGGCATCTTCATGCGCATCGACCGAACCCGGCGGAGCGGATCGATATCGCGCCCGATCCGAATGTCCGCGACGAGTCGTCGTTGCGGGGTCTTGCGCCACATCCGACGCGGCCGGCAACGCCTCCCCGGAAGAGGTCGATTTTCGCTCAGACGTACCAACAATGATGGGGATGTCGTCGCGAGCACACTTTCTGGTGCGGGTACATGACGGCGGGCCCGATACAGAAATCGTACCAATGATACCCGGTCTCGCCCATGCGATAGCATCCGCCCTCCGCGCTCGCGGGGGTGACGGCCGCCGCCGACAATGCCGTCGCGGCCGCGATCAACACAACGATCTTACGCACGTTCTCACTCCCGTTCCAAAGCGCCTTCTACGCTAAACCGCCGCACGAATCATGAGGCGCCACTGACTTTACTCATGTTTGGTTTGCGCCTGCAATCGCGATCAGCGCGCAAAGATTGCCACGCGTCATCGGGCGGAGGCCGACTCGCGCGCAAGGCGTGGCGCATGCCGCCCTGTTCGGTTCGCTCGCGCGGCGAAGACCGCCCGCGCGACAGCGACATCGATATCATGGCGGAGGTCGCGCCGGACCCAAGAATTCCGGCTAGGCGTCCATTCGCCAGTGTCTTTGCAGGCGCCTCCGCCCTAAATAGGGGCTTGGCCAGCGCACCTCCGGATCGTTCTTGCCTTTCCTGTCGGACATCGTTTTCGAAGCCGGCGTCGTCGCGCGTTCGCTCCAGGATTACGTGCGTGGCGGCGCCCTGCGGCTCGGCGTCACGGGGCTTTCCCGCTCTGGCAAGACCGTGTTCGTCACTGCGCTGATCAACAATTTGATCGCGGGTACGCGGATGCCGGTTCTCGCCGCCTCCGCGGAGGGCCGCATCAGCCGCGCTCGTCTGGAGCCGCAGCCCGACGATGCCGTGCCGCGCTTCGCCTACGAGGAGAACCTGGCCGCCTTGAGCGGACTCGATCGCCATTGGCCGCAATCCACCCGGCGCGTCTCGCAGCTGCGATTGCGGATCGAGTTCGAACGCGCGTCATCCTGGGGCTCCGGCGCCTCGACACTCAACCTCGACATCGTCGATTATCCCGGCGAATGGCTGCTCGATCTTCCCCTGCTGAACAAGAGCTATGCGCAATGGTCGGAGGAGACGATCGCGGCGAGCCGAACGCCGACGCGCGCGCCTTTAGCGAAGGCCTGGGCGGAGCATCTGAGCGGCCTCGATCCGGCCGCGCCGGCGAATGAAGAAATCGCGCGCGCCGGCGCCGCCCTGTTCACCGCTTATTTGCGGCAGGCGCGCGACGACGTCTATGCGCTCTCGACTTTGCCGCCGGGCCGCTTCCTGATGCCTGGCGACCTCGAGGGCTCGCCCGCCCTCACTTTCGCGCCGCTGCCGCTCGAGCCGGGCGCGGAAATCGCGGCCCATACGTTGGCCGCGATGATGGAGCGGCGCTACGAGGCCTATAAGACCCATGTCGTGCGGCCGTTCTTTCGCGACCACTTCTCGCGCCTCGACCGCCAGATCGTCCTCGTCGACGCGCTGACCGCCTTGAATTCCGGGCCCGCGGCGCTTCGCGATCTGGAAAACGCGCTGGCCGAGGTGCTGGGCGCGTTTCGCGCCGGGCGCGCCTCGACGCTCGCTTCGATCTTCCGTCCGCGCGTCGACCGGATTCTGTTTGCCGCAACCAAGGCCGACCACTTGCACCATTCCAGCCACGATCGGTTGGAGGCGATCCTGCGCGTCTTGACCGCCAAGGCGATCGCGCGCGCCGAAGGGGTCGGCGCCGAAATCGACGTCGTCGCGCTGGCCGCGATCCGGGCCACCCGCGAGGCGCAAATTAGCCATGCCGGCGAGACGCTGGATGCCATCATCGGCGTTCCTCAGGCAGGCGAGAAGCTGGACGGACAGATCTTCGACGGCGTCGCCGAGGCGGCGGTGTTTCCCGGGCAATTGCCGGAAGATCCGAACGCGGTCTTCGCGGGCGACGCGATCGCCCTGCCGGAGGCCGAAAACGATTGGCGCTTCCTGCGCTTCCGCCCGCCCATCGTCGCCCGCGGCGCCCCGGCGCCGCAGATTCGGCTCGATCGCGCGCTGCAATTCCTGATCGGGGACAAGTTGGCATGACCGAGCATCGCCCGCGCCCGCGCGCCTTTCGGTTAGACGACCAACGCGTCGCGCTCGACGACGCCCCTGCCCCGGTCGCGCCGACCGCCGTCATTCGTTCGGAAGCGACGCCGATTCCGGCCTCTACCCGAGCCGAACCGATCGACGAGACCGAACGCCAGATCGAGGCGGCGCAAAATTCCGGGCTGCGAAGCCGCTGGAGGCCGACCCTGGGCGCAGTGACCGCGGCGGGTTTTGGCGGGCTCGTTTCGCTGACTCTGGGGCTCTGGGCGAGCGACCTCATCGAGGGATTGTTCGCGCGGGCCGCATCGCTCGGCTGGCTCGGCGCCGCCTTCGCCGTGCTTTTCATGATCGGCCTGCTGGGCCTCGCGGGACGGGAAGTCGCCGCGATGATGCGGCAGAGCCGGATCGCGGAACTGCACGCGGCGCTCGCGCGGGCCCGCGCGGCGGACGATCGCGAAATCGCCCGCCCGCTGGTCGGCCGGCTGATCGCTCTCTACGAGAAGCGGCCGGAGACGGCGCGCGCCAGGGCCGAAACTCTGGAAGCCACCCGCGCGATCATCGACGGCCGCGACCTCGTCGACGTCGCCGAACGCGCGCTGCTCAGGCCGCTCGACGCCAAGGCGCAAGCGGAAATCGCCGCCGCCGCCAAGCGCGTATCCGTAGTCACGGCGATCAGCCCGCGCGCGGTCTTTGATCTGATCTTCGTCGTCGCGCAAGTCGTTCGCCTGGTGCGTCGCATCGCGGAGATCTATGGCGGGCGGCCCGGCCTGTTCGGCTTTTTTCGGCTCGCGCGCTCGATCGCGACGCACCTGGCGATCACCGGCGGCATGGCGGTCGGCGACTCGCTGCTGCAGCAGATCGTCGGCCATGGGATCGCCTCGAAAATCTCGGCGCGGATGGGCGAAGGCGTATTGAACGGCCTGCTGACGGCTCGCGTGGGGCTTTCCGCGCTCGCGGTCTGCCGTCCCGCGCCGTTCTCGGTCGAGAAGCCGCCGGGCCTCTCCGATGTCGCGCCGTTCCTGTTCGGCGGCGGCAAGGATGCTTGAGGGCCGGCCGCGCCGAGAACGGCCGTGTGGCTGGTTTTGAAACGATAAACGGCTTTGGGTAAGATTGGCCGAATTGGAGGTCCATCATGGTCGCCCTACGAAAACCGCCCGCGGTTCGCGCGGAAATTGTCGAAGACCCGACCGTCATGGGCGGCGATCCTGTCGTCCGCGGAACGAGGATACCCGCGAAGACCATTCTCGCCTATCTGCGCGATGGAAGCACGAACCAGGAAATATTTGAGGATTATCCATCCCTGCC
>DASXYQ010000047.1:0-4536 GCA_036502445.1 Roseiarcus sp.
CCGAAGAGGCGCGTCTTTCGACCGTCCAGAGAAGCCAAGCGTTTTCGGCCGTACCCCAACCCGCGTTGATTGCTTTCTTAGCCAGTACGTTGAAGTGTTTATTTACGGGTAAGGGCGCGGACGGTCTGGCGCTGAATTCCCTGCTCGCGCGAAACAATTCCCTGCGCAGGGAAAAAAAATTCCCTGCACGTCTCGTAGGGAATTCACCCGCAAACTGCTGAATCAGCGTATGTTTTCGAGACGATTTTTCGCAAGAGAGGGCTGATTCGCCGAAATTCCCTGCATTTTTCCCTGCCAGCAGGGAATTCTGACCGTCATGAGACCGTGAATTTACTCTCCGCGGCGCTCCTTCCAGGAGCCGACGGTCGGGGAACCGAGCATGCTCGAAAAACACGCATCCTCGCGCGCGTCCGCGGACTTGATCGGGGACGATAAGACGGGGCGGCGATGCTGATTCGGGGAGCGGATTTCGAGCGCCTATGCGACTGCGCGGGCTCGCGGACCCCGGCCGGTCCGCGTATATACTCCGCATGCGTCCCGCCCTTCTCGATCCCCTGTTCGCCCCCGCGAGCGCCCTGCCGGGCGTCGGGCCGAAGAACGCCAAGCTGTTCGACAAATTGCTCGATCGGCCGCAAGGCGCGAGGGTGCTCGACGTATTGTTCCACCTGCCGATCGCCGCGATCGATCGGCGCGCGCGCCCGAAAATCCGCGACGCCCGGCGCGACGCCATCGCTACACTGGAAGTGCGCGTCACCGAGCACCGGCCGCCCGCGAGCAACCGCAAGGGTCCGTTCAAGGTTTTGGTCGAGGACGACACCGGCGACGTCGAACTCGTCTTCTTCCTCGCCAATGTCGATTGGATCAAGAAGCGGCTGCCGCTCGGCGCCACGCGTTGGGTCTCGGGCAAGCTCGAGATGTGGGACGGCCATTTGCAGATGGTGCATCCCGACCGCGTCATGGACGAATTCGAGCTCGCGAAGATGCCGCCGGTCGAGCCGGTCTATGGCCTGACCGAAGGGCTCTATGCCAGGACCATTCAGAAAGCGGCGCAGGCCGGGCTGGCGCGGCTCGGGCGCCTGCCCGAATGGATCGACGAGGCGACGCTCGCGCGAACGGAGGCGCCGGCCTTCGCCGAGGCGCTGGAGCGTCTGCACAACCCGCTCGCCCCCGCCGAAGTCGAGCCGACCAGCCCGGCCGCGAGCCGGCTCGCCTATGATGAATTGCTCGCCAATCAGCTCGCGCTGCTGCTGGTGCGTGCGCGCATGCGCGCGTTGCCGGGGCGGGCGCATGCGAGCGAGGGGCGGATCGCCGAGACGCTGCTCGGCGTCTTGCCGTACCAGCTGACCGGCGCGCAAGCGCGGGCGATCGGGACGATCCGCGCCGATCTCGCCGCGCCGCAACGCATGATCCGGCTGCTGCAGGGCGACGTCGGCTCGGGAAAGACCATCGTCGCCCTGATCGCAATGGCGCATGTCGTCGAGGGCGGACGGCAGGCGGCGCTGATGGCGCCGACCGAAATTCTGGCGCGCCAGCATTTCGAGCGGATGAAGCCGCTCGGCGAGGTCGCGCGCCTGCGGCTCGCGCTGTTCACGGGCCGCGACACGGCGGCGATTCGCCGGGCGCAGCTCGCGGCGCTCGCTGCCGGAGAGATCGACATCGCGATCGGCACGCATGCGCTGTTTCAGGAGAGCGTCGAATTCCGCGATCTCGGCCTCGCCGTCGTCGACGAGCAGCATCGCTTCGGCGTGCATCAGCGCCTGGCGCTCGCGAGCAAGGGCGAGACGGCGGATCTGCTCGTCATGACCGCGACGCCGATCCCGCGCACGCTGGTGCTGACCTATTTCGGCGACATGGACGTTTCCGCGCTCGACGAAAAGCCGCCGGGACGCACGCCGATCGACACCCGCGCGCTGCCGATCGAGCGGCTCGACGAGATCGTCGCGGCGGTCGGCCGCGCGATCGCGGGCGGGGCGCGCGCCTATTGGGTTTGCCCGCTGGTCGAGGAGAGCGAGGCGCTCGACGTCGCCGCCGTCGAAGAGCGCGCCGAGAACCTGCGCGCGTTCTTCGGCGATGCGGTCGGCCTCGTGCACGGCCGCATGAAGGGGCTCGCCAAGGACGCGGCGATGGAGCGGTTTCAGCGCGGCGAGACGAAAGTGCTGGTGGCGACGACCGTGATCGAGGTCGGCGTCGATGTTCCCGAGGCGACCATCATGGTGATCGAGCACGCCGAGCGCTTCGGCCTCGCGCAGACGCACCAGTTGCGCGGCCGCGTCGGCCGCGGCGCCGGCCGCTCCACTTGCCTCCTGCTCTACAAGGGGCCGCTCGGCGAAGCGGCGCGCGCGCGCATCCAAATCCTGCGCGAGACCGAGGACGGTTTCCGCATCGCCGAAGAGGACCTTCGCCTGCGCGGGGAAGGCGACGTGCTCGGCGCGCGCCAGGCTGGAGCGCCCGGTTTCCGCCTCGCGCGGCTCGAAGTGCATGGCGCGCTGCTGCGGCTGGCTCGCGCCCAGGCGGAGGCGGCGGTGAAGCGGAGCGAGCGGCTGGCGGGCGAGGAGTTCCGGGGGCTCCGGACGCTGCTCTATCTGTTCGAGCGCGACGCGGCGGTGCGGCTGCTGGAGGCGGGGTGAAGGCGGCGGCGGGCCGCGCCTCCCTGCGGGTCGGCGTGCGGTGTGCGGGCGCCGGCGCTCGATGCGGGTTGAAAACGCGGCGGTTGTGCGCCATTTATGCCGGCGGGCGAGGCTTCAACATCCGACCCCGAACCCGTTCGGGCGAACTCGCGGAGTCCCCTTGCACGCTGGCATTCTCGTCACCCTCGTGAGCCTCGGGTTCATGATCCACGCCGCCAAGACCGGGCGTTTCATGCCGTGGTTCTACATCATCCTGTTCCTGCCGGGCATCGGGGCGGTGGCCTATATCGTCGTCGAACTCGTGCCGCAATGGTTCGGCTCCTCCGGAGCTCAGCGGGCGCGCCAACAGCTCTCCACGAGCTTGAACCCCGCTGGCCGCTATCGGCAGCTCCGGGACGAACTGGGCGTGGTCGACACGATCGCCAACCGCGCCGGGCTCGCTGAGGAATGTCTGCGGCTCGGGAAGTTCGAGGAAGCGCTCGGCCAATACGATGCCATTCTCGCCAAGCCGCTCGGCGACGAGCCCAGCTTCATGTTGGGCAAGGCCCGCGCGCAATTCGGCCTCGGTGAGGCCGCCGCGGCGGTCGCGACGCTCGAGGCGCTGAAGGCGACGTGGCCCGATTATCGATCGGCTGAAGTACAGCTGCTCTACGCGATGGCGCTGGAGGGCGTGGGTCGCGAGGCCGAGGCGCTCGCCCGATACGAGGCGGCCAGCCTCCACTATCCCGGCCCCGAGCCGCGAGTGCGGCGCGCGGAACTGTTGCGGCGGCTCGGGCGCGGCGCCGAGGCGCGCGCTGTCGCCGAGGATGTCGTGCGCGACTTGCGGCGAGCGCCGGCTCATGTGCGCAGGGACCAACGCGACTGGCTCGCGAGCGCGGAGCGCGTCGCGCGCGGGTAGCGATCCCGCCTCCGGCGGTGAGCCGCTCGCCACACCGATTCCACTCCTCTGCGCGACGCCTCCGAGAGCGTCGTCGTCCGCTCGGAGCATTTTCCCGCTTCGGGTCTTTTCAAAGGGTTGCAGGCAGGAAAATTTTCCTCTGCAACTTCGTCTTCTCGCGGCTCGTCGGCCTGGGTCGCGCACGGTCAGCCGCGCGCCCGAGTACTACATCTTGTAGTTTCGAGGCTTCCGAGCCCCTACCATTTCTGGGCGCGGATTCAATCTTTTCAAGACGTTGCGGCGCCATTTCCGGGCGACTCCGTGTTGCCGTAAGCCTCTCGCGCCGCGATCCGGCGACCGGATCGCCTCGGTTCAAAAGATCGACGATCGGCTCGGGGTCTCCTCCGACGCGCGAGCCGAGTCGAGAACGCGCGGCTCGCGAGCCCCGCTGCCCGCACGTCGCGCCTTCCTCCTTGGCGCCGGGCGTTCCGCCGGCCCATGCAAGGGCCTCGCGCAAAATCGAGATTCTTTCCCCATTTTGTGAGTTTTCAACGCTTTGCAGGGCGGAAAATTTCCGCCTCGGTCTCGCCGCCGACCCCATCTTCCCCGCGAGCGGTGTTCGGCCAAAAGCGGATGCGACGTGGTCTCCCATAGCGTCGCGCCCCGACGCTCTCACGGCTCGCCACATGCGGGCGAACGCGCGCCGTCCCGCGGGACTCGTCGCCGCAATTGAACACTGTCGTCGTAGGTCATACGCCGGCTCCGCGACCTGGGAGGTCAAAGGTCGATCCAAAGACCCTACCATAAAATCCTATTTACCAGAAAGAAAAACACCCACAAAAATCGACGCCCACCCGTTTCACAGAAATCCCGCCTGAGGGGTGGCCGTCCCTCGCGCGACGCCGGGGCCAAGTGTATTTTCTCTCCATCCGCTCGTAGGCTGCCGGCAGCGGCCCCGCCGGCCAGCCCATGGCGTCTTCCGGCGGCGCCGCCTATATAGGCCGCGGCAAAGGCGGAGCGGGCGAAATGGGC
>DASXYQ010000048.1:0-2009 GCA_036502445.1 Roseiarcus sp.
CCCCGAGCCGATTATGCCGATCCTCATGAAACGTCCTCCCGCCCGACCGCGCGGGCTACCCCATCCCATTTGGGTGAGCCGCCCCGCGACGGCAAGTCTGGGCGCCGCGATCTCCGCCTCAGTCGGGTTAGGGAGGATCGCCGCGTGAGAGCCCCTGGCGGATGACCAAACTTGCGATTTCCGCTAGGTTTGATCGCGCCTCGCACAACGAGTCCAACTTCCGCTGCGAACGGCGCCGCGAAACAGGAATAGTGTTTCGGAATGAAAAAGCTCACATCGGACGAAATCAAGCATGCCTTCTCGATCATGGGCGAATTTTTGCGCGACAAGAAAACCGTAGGCGAAATAGCGGTTTACGGGGGCCGCGCGATTTTGCTGCAATTCCGGTGGCGGGATTCGACGCGGGATGTCGACGCGGTCGTGGTCAGCGACGGAAATCACGGCCTGGTCCGGCAAGCCGCCGACCAGGCGGCGATCGTATTGGGACTGGAGCGCTCGTGGCTCAGCGAGGCCGTCTCACACTATACGAGCACGGGCGCAAGTTCGTCCAATCTGGCCGTTTCCGGCCTTTATCCGGAAACGGGGCGACCCGGACTGAGAGTCGTCGTCGCGAGGCCGGAGTATTTGCTTGCGATGAAACTGGCGGCGTTGCAGCGACAAACAGCCGAGGACCGGGATTTCGACGATGCAAGGCGGCTCGCGATGGAATTGGGCGTGACGTCCGTCGATGACCTGGAGAGAGCCTACCACGCATTTTTCCCAAGGGAGAGTCTGCCGGAACGCGCCAGGCTGCGCTTGCCCGAGCTGGAAAGCGCGATAAGGACGGGTCGGCCGTGAACCGGCGCCCCGCAACATTGGCGGAGGTCGTCGCCGTCTCGAACGAGGGCGAAGCCGAGGATTTCGGCATGGCCTGCGACGAGTTCTGCGACGCCTTCTATCTCGACTATCCCGACAAGGCGCGCATGCAGGCCCACCTCGACCCGGCGCCGCCCCTGACTGGCGACCCCCAGCGGGACGCGTGGATCGGGGCGATCGGCGAACATCTGGCATTGCGCTGGGGGCTCCAAGTGCCGCCGTGGACCGCGAGGGCCGGACATTTCGCGCTTCGCTCGCCCATCTTCATGCCGCCGTCGAAGGCGCTGCAATCACTGTTGATCGCCGAAAGCCCGCCCGCGTTCCGCTCCCGGCTGATCTTCACGGGGGCGGAACCGCTGGAAAGGGCTCGCTTTCCCCGCGATGTCGAAAGGATCCGCATGCCTTGGGACGACAGGGCGCCGAGTTAGCCGAAGGATTCCGAACCGCGTTGCGCAAGCGCCCTCCTCCTCTTTGCCTTGCCCACCCGCTTCGCATAGGGTGCCGAACGCCCCCAAAATCGAACGGAGCCTCTCATGTCCGACGCGCCTCGCCTGCGCATTCTCGTTATCGGCGCCAGCGGCGAACTGGGACGCGCCGTCGTCGCGGAACTCGGCGGCCGGCACGAAATCATCTCGGCCGGCTCCAAGTCGGGCGACATACGCATCGACATCTCGGACCCGACCAGCATCGTCGCCGGCCTCGCGGCGGCCGGGCCGCTCGACGCGGTCGCCTGCGCCGCGGGCGCGGTGAACTATCACCCGCTGACCGCCATTTCCGTCGGCTCGATCGCGGAGTCCTCGTACGGCCTGGGCTTGGCCAACAAGCTGATGGGCCAGGTCAATCTCACTTTGGCGGCGCGCGAGGTATTGCGCGAGGACGGCTCGATCACGCTGATCGCGGGCGTGTTGTCCCTCGATCCGATCGTCTTCGGCTCCTCCGCGAGCATGGTCAACGGCGCGATCGAGTCCTTTGCCCGCGCGGCGGCGATAGAGTTGCCGCGCGGATTGCGCATCAACGCGGTCAGCCCGACGGTGTTCGAGGAATCGATGGGGAGCTATGGACCCTTCTTCCGCGGCTTCGATCCCGTGCCCGTGGCGCGGGCGGCCCGCGCGTTCTCCCGCAGCATCGAGGGGCGGCAGACCGGGCAGGTCTAC
>DASXYQ010000049.1:0-1614 GCA_036502445.1 Roseiarcus sp.
CTCAACGGCGAGACGATCCGCATCGACGGCGCGCTTCGCATGGCGCCGCGCTGAGGCCTCGTGATGCTTGTCAACCGTCGCACGGTGCGGATCGAATGGGGCGACTGCGACCCCGCGGGGATCGTGTTTTATCCCCGCTATTTTGCGATGTTCGATGCATCGACCAGCTATCTCTTCGAGGCGGCGGGCTGGAAGAAGCCCGATCTGCTGCGCGAATTCGATATCGTCGGCTATCCCATGGTCGATACTCGGGCCAAGTTCATTCTGCCTTCGAGTTTCGGCGACGACATCGTGATCGAAACGACAATCGCGGCGCTCCGAAACTCGAGCTTCGACGTCGAGCACCGAGCGTTCAAACCCGGCGCTGGCGGCGAAGAACTGGCGATCGAGGCTTTCGAGACGCGGGTCTGGGTCGGCCGGCATCCGGAGGATCCAGGGCGGCTGAAGTCGCGCGGGATCCCCGAGGTTGTGAGGCGGCGTCTTTCGGGCGGGGAGGGGGCGCGCCATGGGGTATAAATCCACCGCGCTGGCCACCCGCCCGGCGTCGGACGGCGCCCTCGTCGAGGAATCCGACTCGGCGGGCGCCAGCGGACCGCTCGACCTCAGCGGCCTGACTTCGATCGTCGGCTATCCCCTGCGACGCGCGCAGATCGCGGTGTTCGAGGACTTCGCCCGCCGTTTCGCGGCGCTGGATCTCACGCCGGCGCAATATTCCGCGCTGGTTGCGATCGGCGACAATCCCGGCCGCAATCAATCCGAAATCGCAGGAGCGCTCGGCATTCAGCGCCCGAACTTCGTCGCGATGATGGATGAGCTGGAGCGTCGCGGCCTCGCTGAGCGGACCCGTTCCGGCGCCGATCGCCGGTCGAACGCGGTGGCGTTGACGCCGGCGGGGCGCGCTTTGCTCGAAAGAGGGCGCGTCGAGCAGGCCGCTTCGGAAGCCGCGATCGACGCGCTGCTCGGGCCCGATACGCGCGCCGCGCTGGTCACGACGCTTCTGCGGCTCGGGACGCTCTGAGCGTTCAAGATGAACGAGCGCGTCCCTCACGGCCGCGAAACAAGGGAGGAAATGCGATGAACAGACGGGAAATTCTGCTCGGCGGCGCGGCGCTGGCGTTGGCGCCTCATTGGGCGCGAGCGCAGGCGGTGAAGACGCTCAAGATCGGCATCATGAACGACATGTCGGGCGTCTATGCCGACTTTCAGGGTCCCGGTTCGGTGATCGCCGCCAATCTCGCGGTCGAGGATTATTCCGCCCCGCTCGGCGTCCCCGTCGAGATCGTCTCGGCCGACCACCAGAACAAGCCGGACGTCGGCGCGGCGATCGCCCGCAAGTGGTTCGATTCGGACGGCGTCGACGTCATCATGGATCTGCCGAACTCCGCGGTCGCGCTGGCGGTGGTCGCGATCGCGACCGAGAAGAACAAGGCGGTGATCGGTTCGGGCGCCGGCACTTCGGTGCTGACCGGGCCGAAATGCTCGCGCGACTTCGTGCAGTGGACCTACGACACCTACGAACTCGGCCACAGCCTGGGCCACGCGGTGACCGAGCAGGGCGGCAAGTCGTGGTTCTTCATCACCGCCGACTACGCTTTCGGAAAGGACCTGAAGGCC
>DASXYQ010000050.1:0-2907 GCA_036502445.1 Roseiarcus sp.
AGAATTGCTTGATCCAGGGCTTGTGGTCGATCGCCACCTTCAAGATCACGTCGTACAGCTTCTTGAAGCTGTCCTCGTCCTTGAACGAGTCGAGCATGCGTTTGGACGGCAGCGTGCCATTGCCGTCGAGCCAGAGGCCGATGCCGAGCAGCAGCGAATGTGGACGGCCCTGCACCTTGTTCTTGTATTCGTCGTTCCAGAGCGTGCCGTAGGAAACTTCTTCCGGCTTGATGGACGTCAGATCGTTGCGCCAGGAGATCGCCTCGGTGCCCCAGACATGAGGAACGTGATAGAGCCCGCCGTCCCAGGTCCAGTAGGACTTCGAGGCCGCCAACAGGCCGGGAACGATGACGGAAAGGTCGATCTTCTTTTCGTCGAGAGGCTGGAGAACCCCGACGTCCTTGAACTGCAATGCGCGGTCATGGGTCGGCTGGCAGATGTCGAAGCCTTCGCCGCCGGTCGCCTGCAGCTTGTTGATCTGCTCTTCGTTCTGCGAGAACGGGGTCGAGTTGACTTTGATGCCGGTCAGTTTCTCGAAATCCGGGATCACGGGATCGGGCAATTCGTCGTCCCAGTTGATGATGCTGAGCTCGCCCGAAGATGAAAGCGCGTTGGAGACGATCGCGGGCGAAGCGACGGCGCCCAGTCCGAGCGCCGCCGACGATTTCAGGAACGAACGGCGATTGATGCCCGCCAACAGCAGTCTATGGGTCGACTTGTACATGCACGTTGCCCTCCAAACGCGCCTGGAGCCAGGGCCGAGGCGCCGACCGACGGCGCTTCACGCCGTCGAAAAATCGCGACCGCCGACGCTTCCGTCGCGGCCAACGCGGCAAAATTGGCATAGGATTGAATTTTCCACAATAATGAATGAGCGGCGCCAAATCCGCAGCGGCGGCCTCATTCTATCGGAAAGAACGACAGTTCACGCGCGATCTCGCAAGAGCGTCATGCAAGTGTCGGGAGCGTAGCATGACAACTGCGAAAAAATGTCATACCCGCGAAAGCGGGTATCCAGTCATGGGGACTCGGCATGAGCTGCGGAAGTCGCCGAGGGCGGGGCTGACGAGACAATCCTGATGCGGTCATGATATTCTGGAGGCTCGCGTCGCGAGCATGACACTTGTCGAGCATGCCCCGCCCGCGGATCGGATCTGGACGGGCTTGCCACGAATTGATCAGATTATTTCGCGGTTTCGCCTTCCGTTGCGAAGGGCCGCGGTAGGGGGAAGGGCGGCGCGATGACCGGCAAGTTTTTCAATGACGAGGTCAGCTACGACGCCGAATTCGATCCGCGTTTCGCGCCGCGCTTCGCCGAGATCGCCACTTTCCTGCGCGCGCCGCACCGGCTCGATCTCGGCGGCGTCGACATCGGCATCGCCGGCGTGCCGTTCGACGGCGGCGCGACGAACCGGGCCGGCGCCCGCCACGGTCCGCGCGCGGTGCGCGACCTTTCATCGCTGATGCGCGCGACCCATCACGTGTTTCGGATCAATCCGTTCGATCTCTGCCGCATCGCCGACGTCGGGGACGTGCGTTTCCATTCGCTGTTCGACAATGCTACGGCGGAGGCCGACATCGTCGCCTTCTACGAACGCTTCGCCGCCGCTGGCGCGACGCCGCTGTCGATCGGCGGCGACCACTCCATCACCTATGCGATCCTGAAAGGGCTGGTCAAAGACGCGCCTGTCGGCCTCGTGCATATCGACGCGCACACGGATACGCTGGGGCCGATCCAGGGCACGCGCTTTCATCACGGATCGCCGTTTCGCAACGCGATCGAGGACGGGTTGCTCGACCCGAAGCGCATGGTGCAGATCGGCATCCGCGGCGCTCACAACGCCTTCGAGGCCTGGGACTTTTGCGCCCGCCACGGCGTTCGCATCATCTTCATCGAGGAATTCGACGAGATCGGCGCGAAGGGCGCGGTCGAAATCGCGCGCGCCGTCGTCGGCGATGCGCCGACTTACGTCTCCTTCGATATCGACGCGCTGGACCCCTCGATCGCGCCCGGCACCGGCACGCCGGAAGCGGGAGGGCTGACGATGCGCGAGGCGCAGGCCCTGGTGCGCGGAATGCGCGGCCTCGATCTGATCGGCGCCGACGTCGTCGAGGTCTCGCCGCCGTTCGATCCCGGAACCAACACCGCGCTCTGCGGCGCGACGATTCTATATGAGCTGCTCTGCCTATTGGCGGAGGCGCGGGTGAGGCGGCGGGGGTGAGCACGATCATTCCGACGAAGGTAGCAGTCCAGACCGCCATATGTGGCGAATTCTTGCCTTTGCGCCAATGACGCCCAGCGGGCCTTTTCTGTTACGAAGCCCCGCGTCCGCACGCGTCCCGGAGATGTCCTTGAACCCGCAAAGTGTCCTGCTCGCCCTCTTGGCCATCGCTGCCGGGACCCTGTTCCCGATTCAGGCGAGCGTGAATTCGCTGCTCGCCAAATCCGTGGGCGGCGCGATCATCGCGACCTGGATCTCCATCACGGTCAGTTGGCTCTTGCTGCTTGGTACCAATGTGGTCTTGTTTCGCCAGCTCCCGTCGATCTCCGAGATCGCGGCGACGCCGCTCTATCTGCTCGTCCTCGGCGGCGCACTCGGCGCGATTTTCCTCAGCCTGAACGTGATGCTGGCGCCGCGGCTCGGGGTCGCCACGACATTCAGCTTCGTGATCGGGGGACAATTGATCGCGGCGCTGACGATCGATCGACTCGGCTTGTTCGCCCTCGAGGTGCGCGAGCTTTCGGTCGGCCGCATCGCCGGCGTGGCGCTCGTGATCGCGGGGGCGATCATGGTCCGCTTGACGTAGCCGAGTTCTTCCACGGACCGGCGTTTCGAGAAAGCTCTCACGGAGCTGCTGGCGTGGCTCGACGATCTTATCGGCTCCGCGCACGCACGCCCCCGCCGT
>DASXYQ010000051.1:0-1859 GCA_036502445.1 Roseiarcus sp.
CGCCTTCGCGCTAGGCGCGTTCTGGAGACGATTGTCATTCCGAAGCTGCACAAATGGGCCGGGCTGGCCGCTTCGATCTGTCTCTGCGCGGCTGCCGTCTGCGCTTCGCCGGCAGGAGCCGAGTCGGTCTATCGTCGCGGCGCGGCGGGCGAGCCGGCGACGCTCGATCCGCAACTGACGGGGACGGTCGTCGAGGCCGACGTAATCTACGACCTGTTCGAGGGTCTTTTGACCTATGACGCGGGTGGCGCGCTGGTTCCCGGCGTGGCTGCGAGCTGGTCCGCCAGCCCCGACGGGCTGACCTGGACTTTCAAGCTGCGCGAGGCGAAATGGTCGAACGGCGATCCCATTGTCGCCGCGGATTTCGTGTATTCGTTCCGGCGTCTGCTCGATCCCGCGACCGGGGCGCAATACGCCAATCTGTTCTACGTGCTGAAGAACGGCGAGGCGATCAACAAGGGCGCGATGAAGCCGGATGCGCTCGGCGTGAAGGCGCTGGACCCGCACACGCTGGAAATCGATCTGGAGCGGCCGACGCCCTTCATTCTCGGCCTGCTCGCACATCAGACCGCGGTTCCGATCAATCCGGCCAACGTCGAAAAATTCGGCAAGGATTTCGTTCGCCCGGGCAACCTCGTCAGCGACGGCGCCTACCGCCTCGCCGAATTCACCCCGAACGACCGCATCGTGCTTACGCGCAACGAGAACTTTCACGACGCGGCGAACGTCAGGATCGACCGGGAGGAGTTCCTGCCGCTCGAGGATCGCTCGGCCGCCTTGCGGCGATTTCAGGCGGGCGAAATCGATAGCTACGGCGACGCGCCGGCTGACCAGATCCCGTTCATTCGCGAGCATCTGAGGGACGAATTCCACGTCGAGCCGAGCCTCGGCGTTTCCTACCTCAGCTTCAACACCAAGAAGCCGCCGTTCGACGATGCCAGAGTGCGCAACGCGCTGTCGATGGTCGTCGACCGCGAATTCCTCGCCGACAAGATCTGGGGCGACGCGATGCTGCCCGGCGACAGTTTCGTGCCGCCGGGCATCGATGATTACGGCCCACAGGTCTTTCCGGAGTTTCATGATCTCTCGCCGATCGAGGCCGAGGACAAAGCCAAGGAATTGTTGCTAGCGGCGGGATACGGCCCCGGCGGCAAACCGTTGAACGTCGAAATCCGCTTCAACACCGGTGAGAACAACAAGGCGACCGCGGTCGCGATCGCCGACATGTGGAAGGCGATCGGCGTCACCACGACCTTCGTCAACACCGACCTGAAGACGCATTACGCCTTGCTGCGGAGCGGCGGCGATTACGACGTCGCCCGCGCGGGCTGGATCGGCGACTATTCCGACCCGCAGAACTTCCTGTTCCTGCTGAAGAGCGACAACGTCGGGCTCAACTATTCCCGCTGGGCCAATCCGGCCTACGACGCGCTGCTCGCCAAGGCCGAGACCGAACGGGATTTGAAGGCCCGCGCGAAAATCCTCGCCGAGGCCGAGGCGATCGTGCTGCGCGAACAGCCCGTCATGCCGATAATGTTCTACAGCTCGAAAAATCTAGTCTCGAAGAGGCTGAGCGGCTGGAGGGCGAACCTGCTCGACCGGCATCTGACGCGATATCTGTCGATCGCGCGCTGAGACGACCCCGTCGCTTGCGAGTTCCGCGCCGACGTTCCGCCAACTTGATCGGGATGAAACGGGGCGTGATTTGCGGCCCTCACCGTCATGGCTGGGCTTGTCCCTGGGCTTGTCCCGGCCATTCACGTCATCCAGCCGCGGCGCCGTTTCGGATAAGGCCGATGCGTTATCGGCTAGCTTAGCTAGTGTCTGTCCATAAACGCCAAGTTTTTGAAATTATTTGT
>DASXYQ010000052.1:0-1928 GCA_036502445.1 Roseiarcus sp.
AAGGGGACCGGCCGGAGGCCGGTGCGGAGCTCGCAATGACGGATAGAGCGGTTGTTTTCTGACAAGCCCTCAGTTCAGACTCTCGACGTTGGCATGTCGTCGCTTCGCCGAGTGGCGACATCGCGGCCGCGATGCCGCAGCGGATCTTCCTGGCGGAGGGGCGCGCTCGGGGCGCGCGCCCAAACGGCCGATCAGGCCTCGGTGGCGTCCGCTTCGGAAGGATCGACATTGTCGAGGATTCGTTCGGCGATCAGCCCGGAATTGTCGCGGATCGCCGCTTCGATGCGTTTGGCGGTCTCCGGATTGGCCTTCAGGAACGTCTTGGCGTTTTCGCGCCCCTGACCCAGGCGCGTGCTGTCGAAGGAGAACCAGGCGCCCGCCTTCTCAACCACGCCCGCCTTGACCCCGAGGTCGATCAACTCGCCGACCTTGGAAATGCCTTCGCCGTACATGATGTCGAATTCGACCTGCTTGAACGGCGGCGCCACCTTGTTCTTGACGACCTTGACGCGGGTCTGGTTGCCGACGACCGCCTCGCGGTCCTTGATCGCGCCCGTGCGACGGATGTCGAGGCGCACCGAAGCGTAGAACTTGAGCGCGTTGCCGCCCGTGGTGGTCTCCGGCGAGCCATACATGACGCCGATCTTCATCCGAATCTGATTGATGAAGATCACCATCGTATTCGAACGCGAGATCGAGGCGGTGAGCTTGCGCAGCGCCTGGCTCATCAAGCGCGCCTGCAACCCGGGGAGGGCATCGCCCATCTCGCCCTCGATTTCCGCGCGCGGCGTCAGGGCGGCGACCGAATCGATGACCAGCACGTCGATCGCGCCGGAGCGTACGAGCGTGTCGGTGATCTCGAGCGCCTGCTCGCCGGTGTCCGGCTGCGAGATCAGCAGGTCTTCGAGGTTGACGCCCAGTTTGCGGGCATAGATCGGATCGAGCGCATGCTCGGCGTCCACGAAGGCGCAAACGCCGCCTTTCTTCTGCGCCTCCGCGATCACGTGCAGCGTCAGCGTCGTCTTGCCCGAGGATTCCGGCCCGTATATCTCGATCACGCGTCCGCGCGGCAGGCCGCCGACGCCCAGCGCGATGTCGAGCCCGAGCGAGCCGGTCGGGATCGTCTCGATCTCGACCGCTTTCTGGTTCTTGCCGAGGCGCATGATCGAGCCCTTGCCGAAGGCGCGTTCGATCTGCGAAAGCGCGGCGTCGAGGGCCTTGGTCTTGTCCACGAAAGTTCCTTCCACGACGCGAAGATTGGCTGGGCTCACGGCACTGTCTCCTTCTCTCACGGTCGGCGTCGTCAAGGCAAATATTGCCCGGTCGGCCCCCTTGGGCTGGCAATGTACACGGTTCGTTCTCGTTGGCAAGTTCTTTTTTTGTTCTCGTCGAGAATTTATCGCTTATGCTTTCTATGCTCTGCCTATGCTGTGCGACGCGAACTTCCTCGAGCCCATGAGCGCGACTCGCGTGCCCGCCGCGGGCCACGACAGCCAACGCGCCCGCCGGGCACGGCGAGCGGCGCAACGCTTGACTCGGGGGGCGCCCCGACGGCGAATGCGCGCGACGGATTCGCCCCCGAGAGGAACTCATGACGTCCGGATCGCTAGCCCTCGCCTTCGCCTCGGCCCTGTCGGGAGCGGCGGTCTACGTAAACGTGGTCGAACAGCCCGCGCGTCTCGCCCTGGAGGATCAGGCGCTGTTGAACGAATGGGGCCCGAGCGACCAACGAGGGGTCGCCCTGATGGCGGGTCTCGCGCTGATTTCCGCGATACTCGGCCTGGCCTCCTGGTTCGAAAGCGCGGACGTGCGCTGGGCGATCGGCGCGTTGATAGTGATTTCGAGCTGGCCCTATACGTATTTCGTCATGGCCCCGATGAACAATCAGATCCTCAATCTCTTGCCCAGAGACGTCGGCGCGGCGCGCG
>DASXYQ010000053.1:0-5391 GCA_036502445.1 Roseiarcus sp.
ATTTGTACTACTGATGCCAGAAGCGCCCAAATCTCGAAAATTTCGAACCCCGCACCGAGCGATGAGCGACGGGCGCACCGCATCGAGCTGAGGTGCGGCGCTCGCCGTCCTTCGGACGCGATTCGCCCTTCCGTGACCACAGTGCGAGGTTTTCGTTTCGCCGTCGACCCTCGCCTTATGCAACCTTGGTCTATAGCGGCGCCGCCGTTCGGCCTCGCGGCAGCCGGGGCCCGGGGCGGAGAGTTTGTGCGCGGGGCTTGGATCGGATAATCTACGGTGGGGCTGGCCCCCGATCCCGATGAGGGGTATCAGTCTTGGCTCACACGGCCCTAATTCCCACAGGCTCGCTTCCGCCGTCGTGCGACGGGCGAGACAGCAATCAGAAAAGGCCGATACGATGGATTTTCTCAAGCCACGGTTGCATCGCATGAAAGGCCGCCGACGCATTTACGAAGGCAAAGCCAAAGTTCTTTACGAAGGCCCGGAACCGGGGACATTGATCCAATATTTCAAGGACGACACCACCGCGTTCAACTCCAAGAAGCATGAGGTCATCGACGGGAAGGGCGTCCTCAACAATCGAATCTCGGAGTACCTGTTCCAGCGGCTGAACGAGATCGGCGTGCCCACACATTTCATGCGGCGCATGAATATGCGCGAACAACTGATTCGCGAAGTCGAAATCATTCCGCTCGAGGTGGTCGTGCGCAACGTCGCCGCAGGCTCGCTCGCGACGCGCCTCGGCATCGAGGAAGGCACGCAGTTGCCGCGCTCGATCATCGAATTTTATTACAAGAATGATGCGCTGAACGACCCCATGGTTTCGGAGGAGCACATCACGGCGTTCGGCTGGGCCGCGCCGCAGGAGATCGACGACATCATGGCGCTCGCCATTCGCGTCAACGACTTCCTGACCGGCTTGTTCCTGGGCGTCGGAATCCGCCTCGTGGATTTCAAGATCGAGTGCGGCCGGTTGTGGGAGGGCGAAAACATGCGGATCGTCGTGGCCGACGAGATCAGCCCCGATTCGTGCCGCCTATGGGACGCCAAGACCAACGACAAGATGGACAAGGACCGGTTCCGCAAGGATCTCGGCGGCATGATCGAAGCCTATACCGAAGTCGCCCGGCGGCTCGGCGTCATGCAGGAAAACGAGTCGCCGCGGACGGGGGCGCCGAAGCTCGTGAAATAGACGCTCGCCGCATGGCCGCCGGAGCCGGTTTGTGAATTCGGGCCGTGGTCGGCGACCACGGCCCGAATTTTTTGTCGTCAACCCACGTGCTTGCCGAAGAATTCCATCGTCCGGCCCCAGGCGAGCTTCGCGCTCGGCTCGTCGTAGCTCGCGCGTTCGTCGCAATGAAAACCATGGCCGGCGGGATAGATGTAAACGAGCACGTCGGGATGCAGGGCTTGCAATTCGCGCACGCCTGCGACCGGGATATGATCGTCCTTCTCGCCGAAGTGCAGCATGGTCGGCGCCAGCGGCCGCAATTCTTTCATGCCGAGGATGCCCCCGCCGTAATAGCCGACCGCCGCGGCGAGACCCGGTATCCCGGCCGAAGCGCCCCAGACGAAGGTGCCGCCCATGCAGAAGCCGGTGATGCCGACCTTGCCGGCCTCGCGGGCGGTCGTGATCGCAGCGGCGACGTCCTGCATCGCGGATTCGCGAACGAGCTTGCCCGCCAGTTCCATCCCGCGCGCGATGGAGGGCTGATCGTAACCGAGTTCGACGCCCGGCTGGACGCGATCGAAGACCGCGGGCGCGATCGCGAGATAGCCTTCGGCCGCGATTCGGTCGGTGACCGAGCGGATGTGGTGGTTCACTCCGAAAATCTCTTGAATGACTACGATGCCCCCGCGGGGTGCCCCCTTGGGGTCGGCCCGCCAGGCGCTGAGTTCAAAACCGTCGCTGGCCTTCAGTTTGATCCAATTGCTCATGGGTTCGCATCCTTCCTTTTCGAATTTCGACTCATCACGAAGTTGTGACAGGTATCGCGGGACCGGGCGTCGACTGGGCGCGCGGCCTCGGCGTCAACGTCGCGGACCCGCCGCGGCCGGCGCGCGCTGCGCGATGGCTATCCCGCCGACGACGAGCGCGAGCGCCAACAGATGGTAAGCAGCGAACGGCTCGCCGAGCAAGCCGATCGCCATCAACGCGCCGAACAATGGCACCAGGTTCACGAACACTCCGGCGCGGCTCGGGCCGATCAGTTGGACGCCGCGGATATAGAGGACCTGCGCCAAGAAGGCCGGACCGAGCGCGGCGTAGACCAGCAGGAGCAGGCCCAGGCCTGTCGGCCAGATGAATTCGCCCCTCGCGACCTCGCCGACGAACAATGGGATCGAGGTCACCAGCGCCGCGAAGGCCATCGCGGCGAGAAAGCCGAGCCCGGTGACCTCGGGCCGCGTGCGCAGGCCCAAAGTGTAGAAGGCGTAGAAGACGCTGGCGAGCAGCATCAGCAAGTCACCCGGGTTGAAAGCGAAGGTCGCCAGGCGCGACCATTCGCCGTGCGCGGCGATCGCGGCGACCCCGATCATGGTCGCCAGCGTGCCCAGCGCCTGCATCGCGGTTATGCGCACCCCGAAAGCGAGGCGGGCGCCGATCAGGACGAGCGCGGGGATCGCGCCCTGAATGATCGACATGTTGAGCGCGCCCGTCGAATGCGCGGCGGCGTAGAACAGGGCGTTGAAGCCCGTGAAACCGAGGGCGCCCATGGCGCCCACGAACAGCCAGCGCGGACGCAAGACTTTGAGATCGCGGCGCAGCGTGCCGCGCGCCGCCCAAACGATTGGCCCGATCGCGAGCGCCCAACGCGCGGTCGTGAGCGTCATGGGCGCGATCTGGCCGACGGCGAGCCGGCCGACGACCGCGTGGCCGGCCCAGATCAGCGCGGTGAGCGCGAGCAACAGGATTGGATTGTCCCACGCCGCTTGCCAGAGGGTCTTGTGCACGGGCGCGACGTGGTCGGACAAACGGCCTTCCTCCAGCGCCCGCTTCGCGGAACCATCGAGGCTCTTGCATCTGGCAGACATGGGGAGGGCATAGGCCGAGGCGACGTCCTTCGCAACCTCCGGGTCGCGCTGGCGAGGCGCGATGCGGGTAAACTTCTTGTTTTCCTCGAGGCTCGTCTCATGGCATTTAGTCGCGTGGCGCGCGCCCGACGGCGCCGGCCGGGAGGAGAAACGATCATGCGATTTGCGCAAATCCGCGACGCGACGTTTCAGGTCGACGTCCGGCTCTTGTCCGACCGCCCGACGGTGGTCTTCGTCAATTCGCTCGGATCGGACCTGCGGATCTGGGACGGCGTCGTCGAGGCGCTCGCCACGGCGCGGATCGGCGCGGTGCGCTACGACCTCCGCGGACACGGCCTGTCCGATCTCGGGACGCCGCCGACCCGGATGGAAGCGCACGTCAACGACCTCGCCGCGCTGATGGATCATCTGGCGATCCAGCGCGCGACGATCTGCGGCATATCGGTCGGGGGCATGATCGCGCTCGGTCTTTCGCATCGCCGCCCGGAACAGGTCGCGGCGCTGATCTTGTGTTGCACCGGCGCCGTCATCGGGACGGCGGAGACGTGGAACGCGCGGATCGCCGCCGTCGAGCAGGGAGGCGTCGCCTCGATCGCCGAGACGGTGCTGCAGCGCTGGTTCTCGCCCGCTGCCTACGGCGAAGGCGGAGGCCTCGTCGCGATCACGCGCAACATGCTGGCGCGGACGCCAGCCGCCGGTTACGCCGCGACCTGCGCCGCGCTGCGCGACGCCGACCTCACCGAGGCGGCGCGGGCGGTGCGCGTCCCGACGCTTTGCGTCGCCAGCGAATACGACGGCTCGACCCCGCCCGAACTCGTGCGGTCCCTGAGCGGCCTGATACCCGGCTCGCAATTTCGCCTGATCGCGAACGCCGGGCATCTTCCCTGCGTGGAACGCCCGGAAGAACTCGCGGGATTGCTGCTGGGCTTCCTGCGGGAGAACGAGGCGCCGCCCGCCGGCGACGCCGACAGCCGCTACGCGCGCGGCATGGCGGTTCGGCGGCGCACGCTCGGCGCATCCTACGTGGATGCGACGCAAGCGAACAAGACCCCGTTCGACGAGGACTTTCAGCGCTTCATCACCGAGGGCGCCTGGGGATCGGTATGGGCGCGGCCGAACTTGACGCCGCGCGAGCGCTCGATGATCACTCTCGCGCTGCTCGCCGCCCTCGGCCACGAAGCCGAACTCGGCATTCACACCCGCGCGACCCGCAACACGGGCGCGACGCCTGACGACATCAAGGAGGCGCTGCTGCACGTCGCCATCTATGGCGGCGTCCCAGCCGCCAACACCGCGTTCCGGATCGTGAAGCAGACGCTCGAGGCCATGAAGGAGACGCCATGATCAAAGCGCCGGTTTCCCAACGCGATTGGAAGTCGCATCCCCCGCTGATCCATCCTCCCTATGCCTCGACGGTGCTGCGCGGGCCGACCAAACCGCTGATTCCGCTCGCCCACGGCCTCGCCGAATCCACCGGCCCGGTGTTCGGACACGAAAGCGTCCAGGCGCTCGACGGCGACTTGACGCGCAACGCGCGCCGCAATGGCGAGCCGCTCGGGGAGCGGATCGTGGTGACCGGTCGCGTGCTCGATGAGGATGGCCGCCCCGTGCGCGGCACGCTGATCGAGATCTGGCAGGCCAATGCTGCCGGGCGCTACGTGCACAAGACCGATCAGCACGAGGCGCCGCTCGATCCGAACTTTCTTGGCGCCGGGCGTTGCGTGACCAGCGACGACGGCGGCTACAAATTCTATACGATCAAGCCCGGCGCCTATCCGTGGGGCAACCACTTCAACGCCTGGCGACCCAATCACATCCACCTCTCGCTGTTCGGGAACACGATCGCCTCCCGATTGGTGACGCAGATGTATTTTCCCGGCGATCCGCTGCTGGCGCTGGATCCGATCTATCTCGGAGTGCCCGAGGGCGCCCGCGAGCGCCTGATTTCGCGCTTTTCGATCGACGTGACCGAGCCCGATTTCTGCCTCGGCTATGTCTTCGACATCGTGCTGCGCGGTCGACGCGAAACGCCATTCGAGGGAGGCAAATCATGAGCGGACAGACGCCTTCCCAGACTGTCGGTCCTTATTTCGCCTATGGACTGGCTGCGCAGCAATACCATTACCCCCACGGACAGATCGTCGACGGCGAAATCGTCGGCGAGGGCGCCGAAGGTCGCATCCGAATCACCGGGCGCGTGCTCGATGGCCGGGGCGAGCCGATCCCGGACGCGCTGATCGAGTTCTGGCAGGCGGATTCGGAGGGCCGTTACGGCGCGGGGGGATTTGGCGGCTTCGGCCGGCAGGGCACCGGGACGGACCCGAACGGACGCTTCGTGTTCGATACGATCAAACCCGG
>DASXYQ010000054.1:0-1581 GCA_036502445.1 Roseiarcus sp.
TTCCGCTCGGGGTGAACGAGAGCAGCACCGCGAGCTGCGTGGCGTTGGCGGGCGCGACGCCGGTGAACTGATAGCGCGTCATGCCCGTGGTCAGCGTCTGCGTCGCGACGAGGACGGTCGATTGACCTGTCCAGGTGGAGGCGAGCAGGCTCGCCGCGCTCTGATTGGTTCCCGAGCCAGCTACGATCTGCACCGTCAACGCGCCGCCGGAATAGCTCGCGCCCGCCTTCGCCCAAAACGACAGCGTGACCGTCTGGCCCTGACAGCGCAGCGCGTCGAAGGTCTCGATGACCTGGCCGACGGAAATGATCGCCGCATTCGCGTTGCCGGACTGCCGCGATATCTTGAGGCTCTGATTGAAGCCGACGATGCTCGTATCGGCCACCGCCGCCATCAGGATCGCCGAGGAGGCGCCGCCGGCGGCGAAGAAACGGTCGGCGAAATAGGTCGGCGTCGCCGCAATCGCGGTCGAGATCACCCCGCCGGAGGCGATGCCGGGGACGTTGCGCTGAAACGGATTGATCGAGAAGTCGCCGCCGTCGATCAGATTGCGGAAATTGGCGAACGGATTGAACGCCAGCGGCACGCAACCCTCTTCCAGAAGATCGCTCGCCTGCAAGCCGGCGCCGACATTGGAGATCAGCGCGTTGGCGTCGGCCTGAAACGAGCCGTTGCGGGTGACGAAGGAGGCGTAGGGGGAGGGCGCCAGATAGTTGAGGCTCATGGGAGTGCGATCCTTGGTTGGAAGGGGATGGGAGTTTCGAGAAGAGAAGAACAGTCGACTGAGCTGCTGGCCGCCGGCTTCAGAACCGCGGCGTCATCGGATTGGCGAGGCTCACTTTCACCAGCGCGAGGGCGCGCTCCCGTTCGGGCAGGTCGGCTAGGCGCTTGATTGCGGACTCGAGGCCGCCGACCGATTCGTCGACGCCGAAGTCCGCGTTCCTCGACAGGGCGCGAAGCGCGGCCCGGGCGGGCTGGGGCTGTGTTTCGATGGAGGATAGGCGCTTTTCCAACGCCGCGACAACCGGTTCGAGATCGGCAAGCGTCGAGCGCAGCCGCGTGTTCTCCTCGAAGGCGCGCTCCAATTTCTGCGCCGCTCGAGAGAGTGCGGCGGCGGCCTTGGTCAAGGCTTCGGCCGGGCACGGCGCCGGCGCGGCTTCGGGGGCGATCGGCGCCTCGGGCGCCGTGGCCTGCGGATTCGCCGGGGGCGCTTCCGCGGACTGGGCAGCGCCGGCCTCGAGCGCGACGGCCGCCAGGTCGGCTTCGACCAGCTCTCTCGCCGGGCGCGCGAAGGCGCGCTTTTCGACCACGCCGTCCTTCACCACTTCGAATGTCGCGTCGGGCAGGCAGGGCAGGTCGACGAGCGAGATTTCGGTGGGCTCGGCGGTGAAACGCGTCAGGCCCGTGTCGGGGTCGGGCCAGCGTTTGACGTAGCGGCCACCCTGACTGAAGCCGGTGTAGACGCCCTCGGTCACTTTCAGCCATTCGTCGTCGTCGACGATCTTGGCCGCGACCAGGATGCGCTTGCCCTCGTCGTCGAAGGCGATGTCCGTGAGCTTGCCGGCGGCGACGCGCCCGTGC
>DASXYQ010000055.1:0-3447 GCA_036502445.1 Roseiarcus sp.
GGCGCCCGCGAGCGCCTGATTTCGCGCTTCTCGATCGATGTGACCGAACCCGATTTCTGCCTCGGCTATGTCTTCGACATCGTGCTGCGCGGTCGACGCGAAACGCCATTCGAGGGAGGCAAATCATGAGCGGACAGACGCCTTCCCAGACCGTCGGTCCCTATTTCGCCTATGGGCTGGCCGCGCAGCAATACCATTACCCCCATGGACAGATCGTCGACGGTGAAATCGTCGGCGAAGGCGCTGCCGATCGCATCCGCATCACCGGGCGCGTGCTCGATGGCCGGGGCGAGCCGATCCCGGACGCGCTGATCGAGTTCTGGCAGGCGGATTCGGAAGGCCGTTACGGCGCGGGGGGATTTGGCGGATTCGGCCGGCAGGGCACCGGGACGGACCCGAACGGACGCTTCGTGTTCGATACGATCAAACCCGGCGCGACGGCGGGCTCGGCGCCGTTCATCTCGATCGTAGTGTTCATGCGGGGACTGCTGACCCACGTCTACACGAGGCTCTATTTCGCCGACGAAGAAGCGGCGAACGCGGCCGACCCGGTGCTGGCGACGGCGCCAGCGGAGCGGCGGCGCACGCTGATCGCGTCGCGCGAGAAGACGGCCGGCGGCGTCCAGTACCGCTTCGACATCCATATGCAGGGCGAGGACGAAACCGTATTTTTCGATTTGTGAGGTCGGAGAACCTCTTCTCCCCTTGCGGGGGGAAGGTATCGGCGTGGCCGACGGATGAGGGGTCGGTACCGGCGAAAGCCGGCGCCGCGCTCTTGGTCGACGCCTCGAAACAACGGCTGCACCGCGACTGACCAAGCCAGCATGTGTCATACCCGCGGAAAGCGGGGATCCAGCCGTGGGATACGACGATGCGACGACGTAAGCGGGGAAGCCGCCGAAAGCGGCGCAAAGCAAGCCTTGTGCGTCGTGGTATTCTGGATGCTCGCGTTCGCGAGCATGACACATGTTCGCGTCGCCATATCAATACTTGCGGACGAGCGGCTCGGGCGGCGGCGGGGCGAAATTGTCGCCAATCATCCAGCGCAGGCCGATGCGGACATCGTTCGAGGCGAGCGTTTTGGTCGAGATGGTGCTGGGCGTGCAGTTGCATCCACCGCCGTCCAGGCAGTTGATTGCGCCGGACGTGAAGCCGCCGTAGTTGAGGTAGCGATAGCCGAGCTCCAACTTCAAGTTCTGCGTCACGTTGAAATCGAGGCCCGCCATCAGCGCCCAAGCGAAATTGGTGGCGCCGTGGTCGGACGCATATCCCCCGGTCGGGAAGACGCCGTGCCTGCCCTGCGTGGAGAGGCCGGTGTCCGTAAGGCCGGAAAGTCTGTTATAGGCGACGCCGACGCCCGCGCCCACGAAAGGCGTTATTCCATACCAGGTGCCGAGATCCGCATAGGCATTCACGAGGCCGATGGCTGACGAGGTGTTGGCGCGATAGAAATCGGCGAACTGCCGATTGTTCCCAAGGTCGTTGAGCACTTTTAGGGATTGAAACTCGCCGCCGCCGCGCAATTCGCCCGTGACGTCCGCGCGGAACCAATTGTTGACTTGATACCCGACGCCGGCATCGAACAGCGCCGACTGGGAAATCGTCGGATTTAAGAACGTGTTGTCGGCGCCGGGAGCGAGGAAGCCGGACGCCAGGCCCGCCGCGACCGGATCGGGCGAGATCGATACGCTGGGCTTCGAGAAATTTTCAGAGATGCCAACGTCGCCGCGCAGGTACCAGCCGCTGAATTCGGCCGGGGCAATGGGCGGCGGCAGCTCGGGAGCCGGCGGCAAGAGATCCGCGGCGGTCGCCAAGCGGGTCAAAGCGAGGACCGCGACGCTAGTCAGAGTAAGGGCCTTTAAACTGGCCACGGCGAGTTCCCTTCGTTTCGGCGCGCGCCCGAAGGGCTCGCGAGGTGAGACAGCGAAGGAAAACTGTCACCGAGAGTTTAACGCCGACTTAACCCTAACGATTTACCATAACGCTGCGTTGCCGGGGTCGCCTATTCTTCCGTTGCATGGCTCCTGAAGAGTTTATTGAGCCGCGAGGAAGACGCTCCGTCCGCGAATGCGTCAAACCGGCCTTCCGTCGCGATTTCCTCGGCCGCGCGCATGAAGCCGCCCCAGGCCATGCGCGCGAGGCTGGCGCCGGTGCTGATTCGGCGCACGCCGAGGTCCTCGAGCTGGCGATGCGTGAATCCCGGCGCGCCCACGAGGACGTTGACCGGCAACGCGCCCGCGGCGCGCAACACCTCGGCGACCGATTCGAGTGTCTTCAGGCCGGGCGCGTACAGCACGTCGGCGCCCGCCTCGGCATAGGCGGCCAGACGCCGCAGCGCCTCTTGCAGAGCGTCGGGATGGCCGCGCAGGATCGTCTCGCTGCGCGCGGTCAGCATTACGCGCTCGCCGGTGGCGTCGATCGCCGTCCGCGCCGCGCGGATCCTGTCGACCGATTCGGCGAAGCCGTAGAACGGCCCTTTCGGATCGCCCGTGTAGTCCTCGATCGAGAAACCCGCGACGCCCATTCCGATGCAAAGTCTCGCGTTTTCGTGGAGATCGTCCGGCGTCGCCGCGAATCCGGCTTCAAAATCCGCATTGAAAGGCAATGGCGTAGCCGCGACGAGCTCGCCGATGTGGCGCAGCGCATAGGCGAGCGTCACCCCGCCGTCGGGCCGCCCGGCCGCGAAAGCCATGCCGGCGCTGGTGGTCGCCAGCGCCTTGAAGCCGAGCGAGCCGAGATAGATCGTCGAGCCGACGTCCCACGGGTTGGGCATGACGAAGCAGCCGGGACCTTTGTGCAATTCGGCGAAGCGCGCGCGCTTCTCGGCGACAGTCGGCGTCATTTCGAATCCTCCGTGTTGAATCTCATCAGCGAAACCTTCTGCCGCCCCGCGTCGTCGAAATTGCCGGGATCGAGCCAGCGCTCGAACGCCTCGCGGCGTCGCGGCCATTCCGAATCTAGCATCGCGAACCAGGCGGTGTCGCGATTGCGGCCCTTGACGATGTTGTGCTGCCGAAAGACGCCCTCGAAGCTGAAGCCGTAGCGCAACGCCGCGCGCTTCGAGGGCGCGTTGAGATTGTTGCACTTCCATTCGTAGCGGCGGTAGCCGAGGCCGTCGAAGACATGGGCAGCGAACAGATACTGCGCTTCGGTGGCGCCGACCGTGCGCTGCATCGCGGGCGTATAAAGGATGTTGCCGACCTCGATCACGCGATGCGCCGGCTCGACGCGCATCAGCGTCGCATAGCCGCGGGCCTCGCCCGAAGCCTGGTCGAGGATCGCGTAGAACAGGGGATCCTGCGACTGCGCCTTCTGCTCGAGATGCGCTTGGAAGGCGGCGCGGTCGGGGAACGGCCCGTCGAACAGATAGCGCCAGACGTGCTCGTTGGCAGGCCCGTGCGAGCCTTCGTAGAGGGCATCGCCGTGGCGCGCCGGATCGAGCGGCAC
>DASXYQ010000056.1:0-10363 GCA_036502445.1 Roseiarcus sp.
ATCGATCGTGATCTCGATCCTCGCGCCGTCCATCGGCGCGGCGCCCGAAACCTGCAATAGCGAGCCATCCGAGGCCAACAGCGTTTGAAAGCCGGCCTCCACGCCCTCGATCAGCGAGGGATTGGCGAGGTCGAAGACATAGTCCGGCGTCGGCGGCGTCGCGGACGCGCTGAGCAGCAGTCGATGGCCACCCGTCTCGACGGAGATCATCTTCGCGCCGACGGTGTTGAGAATCTTCATCGTCAAATCTTCAGGCAGCGCCCCGTCCTGGTCGTCGGCTCCGAAAACCAGCGTCGCGGTCCGCGCGGCCACGAGTCGGTCGCGCAGCCAATTCTCGCGAGCTGCCGACAACCGCGTCGCATAGAACAGCGTCAGCACCAGCAGCACGCTGCCGATCGTAATCGCGAGCAGTCGTCCCGTCAGTCCGAGCGAGCGAACCCCCGCGGTCCGCTCGCCGCGAGCCAGATCGGGCGGCGGCGGGTTCGGCGGTACGACGACCTCGCGCGACCTTTCACGGATGAGCGACGACATTCTCGTCTTCCAAATAGGCGCGAATGATCTGACCGAAGTCGTCCTCGGCGTGGAAGCCGAGCGCGCGGGCGCGCGAGGCGTCGAAGCGGGTTGGCCAGCCCGCGACAATCCGCTCGATCACCGGATCGCGTTCGCGCCGGATGAGCGCGACCGCCCGCTCGCCCGCGACGGCGCGCAGCGCCTCGATCTGTTCGCCCACGGTCACGGCGACGCCGGGCATGGTCAGATTACGCCGCGCGCCGATCGGGCCGAGGTCCATCGTCGCGGCGTGGATGAGAAAACCCACCGCGGAGCGCGGCGAAGCGTGCCAGTGGAGAACGGCCTCGCTGACCGGCAGCACGGCTTCGCGTCCCGCCAGCGGTTCGCGGATGATCCCGGAGAAGAAGCCCGAGGCTGCTTTGTTCGGCAGACCCGGGCGAACCGAGATCGTCGGCAGGCGAATTCCGATCCCGTCGAAAAAACCGCGCCGCGAATAATCCGCGAGCAGCAATTCGCAGATCGCCTTTTGCGTCCCATAGCTCGTGAGCGGCGTCGTGAAGAACTCGTCGCCGATCGCTTGAGGAAAAGGCGCGCCGAAAACCGCGATCGACGAGGTGAAGACGAGCCGCGGCCGATAGGCGCCGCCCGAGGCGACGTGCTCGCGGCGAATCGCCTCGAAGATCATTCGGGTGCCGTCGAGATTGATGGCGTAGCCCTTTTCAAAGTCCGCTTCAGCCTCGCCCGATACGATCGAGGCGAGCAAAAAGATTACGTCGGGACGCCCAGAAACCAGTTTAGGAGGAATATAAGGCGCCGCGATGTCGCAAGCTTCGGAGGCGATCGGAAACGGCGCCGCGAGCGGCGCGGGCGCGACGACGTCGACGCCGTGCGCGGCCTCGATCGGCCTGCCTCCGAGCGCGCCCTCGCGAGCTAGCCGCCCCATGAGCTTGCGGCCGATCATCCCCGCCGCGCCGATAACGACAATCTTCAATGGCGTGCCCTCTCTCTTCCTCGACCCGGCGATCGTCGGCGCGGAGCGCACCGTTCCCGCGATACTCCGCCGCAACGTCCGGCTCCCCGCATCCTTGCGCGAGTCCCTATCGCCTCTGCATGTTACACGGTATGGGCCGGACAACAGAGGCGAAATCATGGCCCGCCGCTTTTTTGACGCATTGACCGAACAGGCTCTCAACTAACAAAACCCGGCTGGTTCGGGACATCAACGTCGGAGAGGTTGCGACGAAAGCGTTATCGTTGGACTCCTTGGCGCCGCGATTTCCGTCGTGGGCGCCGAGGAACTCTGCCAAGCGAGCTACTATACGATCTCGTAACATAGGGGGATCATCGCCGCCCGCAAGCCCTTCGGTTCGGCGGGCACATCCGCGGCGCCGATCTCGACAACGAAGGGGTCGAAATCGTGACCCTCGTGGATCGCGGACCGTTGATTCGCGGCGAGTGATCGAGCTCTCCGCTTTGGCGGCCGACGAACTCGAGGGTGCCCCTCCAAAGCATTTTGACGAGAGCGCGGAACGATTTGCATCCTTTGCGAACAATGCTACGTTCGATTTTGAAAGTTCGCCCCGAGCGCGGTCCCCGCGCCGGAGCGCTGGGAGTTTGAAATTGGCTCAATCGCCGTCGTTGAGCCCAGATGCCGCGCCGACGGCGATATTCGCCCCCCCCTACAGGCCGCTGGGGGGCGGCGCGCCGCAGAGGCTCTACGCCGCGCTGGACCTGGGCACGAACAATTGCCGGCTGCTCGTGGCGCGGCCGACTGCCGAAGGCTTTCGCGTGGTCGATGCGTTTTCGCGCATCGTTCGCTTGGGCGAGGGACTGACGCAGACGGGTCGGCTGTCCGAAGCGGCGATCGCGCGCACGCTCGACGCGCTGCGGGTCTGCCGGGACAAGATGCGCGCGCGAGGGGTCACGCGCGCCCGGCTGATCGCGACCGAGGCGTGCCGATCCGCCGAGAACGGCCCGGAGTTTCTCGCCGAGGTTCGCGAGCGCCTGGGGCTCCAGCTCGAGATAGTCGATCGGGAAACCGAGGCCTTTCTGGCTGCGGCCGGCTGCGGCGAGCTTGTGGACGAGCATGCCGAATCGACGGTCCTGTTCGACATCGGGGGCGGTTCGTCCGAAATCGTCTGGATGGCGCGCGTGGGCTCCGGCGCGCGTCGCGTCGAAGCGTGGGAATCGATGCGTCTGGGAGTCGTCTCGCTCGCCGAGACCTACGGCGGCGAAGCGGTCACGCCGCAAATATTCACCGATATGATCCGGCATGTCGACAAGGCGCTCGCTCCTTTCGTCGCCCGCGTCGCCGACCACAAACGCTGCGACCGCTTCCACCTGCTCGGGACGTCGGGCACTGTGACCACGATCGCGGGCGTGCATCTAGATCTTGCCCGATATGACCGTCGCGCTATCGACGGACTGTGGATGACGAGCGACGAAATGGACGCGGCGATCGGGCGGCTGCGCGCGATGAGCTACGCCGACCGCATCGCCAACGGCTGCATCGGAGTGGAGCGGGCCGATCTGGTCCTCGCGGGCTGCGCGATCCTGGAAGCGATCCGCGCCCGCTTTCCCTCCAAGCGCGTTCGCATCGCCGATCGCGGCTTGCGCGAGGGCATTCTGGCGCAAATGATGCGCGCCGATCGCGTCGGCCCGCACGCACGGCCGAGGGGGCCCCGTAGGTTCGAGGGATGACCGGCGGCGGGTCGGGTCGAGAGGGCGGGCGGGCGCTCAAGACCCGCGTCAAGACCGCGCGCAAGCGCAGCCTCTCCTCGACACTTTGGTTGCAGCGCCAGCTCAACGACCCCTTTGTCGCCCAAGCGAAGCGCGAGGGCCATCGTTCGCGCGCAGCCTACAAGCTGCTGGAAATGAACGAAAAATACGAGCTCTTGAGACCCGGTGGGCGGATCGTCGATCTCGGCGCGGCGCCGGGGGGCTGGAGCCAGGTGGCGGCGCGCGAGGTCAAGTCCGCCGAAGGCAGGGGGCGTGTGATCGGCATCGATCTCGTCCAGATCGATCCGATCGAGGGCGTCGAATTCAGGGTGATGAATTTTCACGATGCGGATGCGCCGGACCGCTTACGCGAATGGCTCGGCGGCCCGGCGGACGGGGTCATGTCGGATATGGCTGCGAACGCGACCGGCCATCGCAAGACCGACCATCTGCGTATCGTCGGGCTGGCCGAGATCGCGGCCGACTTCGCGTGCAGCGTGCTCGCCCCCGGCGGCTTCTTCATCGCCAAAGTGTTGCAGGGCGGCTCGGAAGGCGACTTGCTCGCGCGGCTGAAGAAGGAGTTTTCGACCGTGCGTCACCTCAAGCCGAAGGCGAGCCGAGCCGATAGCGCGGAGATGTATGTGCTGGCGACGGGGTTTCGGGGGAATGCGGGTTAGCCCGCCGGCGGCCGTTTTATGGCCTCACTGCGCCGGCGCGATCGCCAGCTGGATCGTCGCGTTCGCGGCATTGCTGATCTGCACGGTCGCCGGTCCCGCCGCGAGGGGGAAGCGAACGCTCTTGCGCACGCCGGGGCAATTCTTCTGCCCAGAGAAATCACTGGATTTGACGCTCGCGCCGCCTTGCACGACGTCGATCCAGGCTTCGTCCGACAGAGTGATCTCGTAGAGGCCAGCCTTGGGCAGGTCAGAGATTTTCAACACCCCGCCGAATGTGCCCGGCTTCGGAGCCCGCTCCGGCGGAAGGACGAAGCCGGCGGACTCCTGGGGAACCAGCGCCACCGCGTAGCCCAGATCGGCAAGTGGGATCTCCGCGCTCGCCGCGACGGGCTTGGCGCCCGCGGCGAACCAGGCGCGCTCGCGCGCGACGCTCCATTTGAACTTGTCGCAGCCCGCGTTGTCTTGCGCCCGCGCGGCCGAGGCGAGGCCGACGACGAGGAGAAGGGACAGGATCCAACGAAGCATATGGGCCTCCGCGTAATATCTATCCGATCATAGCTTGGCGAAGCGAGTTCCCCAAGCCCGTCACTCTGCCGCCGCGCCCGCGGGCTGCGGCATGGCGGCGCGCCGTCCCGAGACCTCGGCGCCGGCATCGGGCGCGAGCCGCCAGAACAACGCAACCGAGCTCAGCGAGACGAGCGCGACGACGAAGAAGCTCCACGCCATGTCGCGCGCGACCAGTTGGCCGTCGCCGAGGACGTATTGGATCGATTGAACCGAGGCGGCGGCGAGCGCGACGCCGACGGCGCCCGACATCTGCTGCGCGACGCTGGCGAAGCTCGTGGCGCGGCTCATGCGCGCCTGATCGATGTCGGCGTAACCGAGCGCGTTGAGCGCGGTGAATTCGAGCGAGCGGAAAAAGCCGCCCGCCAGCAAGCCCGCGAAGATCAGCGCATGCGGCGTGCCCGAGCCGATCAGCCCATAGGAAGCGAGAAAAGCGGCGGAGACCAGCCCGTTGAAAATCAATACGCGGCGGAAACCCCAATGTCGGAGGATCGTCGAGGCCGTGAATTTCATCGCCATCGCGCCGGCCGCGGCGGCGAAAGTGAGCGAGCCCGATTCGAACGGCGACAGGCCGAAGCCGACCTGCAGCAACAGCGGCAGCAGGAACGGGATCGCGCCGATGCCGAGCCGAAACAGAAAGCCGCCGACGACCGCGGTCATGAAGGTCTGCGTCTTCAAGAGGCCGAGGTCGAGGATGGCGTCGGGGTTGCCGCGCGCGTGTCGGACGTAGAGCGCGAGCAGCGCGGCTCCGCCCACGACCATCGCGACGACGACCGGCGCTGGCGCGAGGCCGCGGCCGATCACGGTCAACCCGAAGATGAGGCTCAGCAGCCCCGCTCCCGACAGAACGAAGCCCTTGAAATCGAACGGCCCAACATCGCGCTCGCGAATGTTTTCGATGAACCTCAGCGCAAGCAGGATGCCGAGCAGGCCGATCGGCGCATTGATCCAGAAAATCCAGCGCCAGTGGAAATAGGTGGTGATGAAGCCGCCGAGCGGCGGCCCGACCACCGGGCCGATCAGCGCGGGCACGGTGAGGTAGGCGAGCGCGTTGACCATTTCGGACTTGGAGACGCTGCGCAGCAACACCAGCCGCCCGACCGGCACCATCATCGCCCCGCCGAGGCCTTGAAATACACGCGCGCCGATCAGCGTCGGCAACGAGGTGGACGCGCCGCACAGGATCGAGCCGAGCGTGAAGATGACGATCGCCGAGCAGAACACCGTGCGCGCGCCGAGCTTGTCGGCAACCCAGCCCGAGGCGGGAATGAAGACGGCCAGCGTCAGCATGTATGAGGTCAGCGCCAGCTTCAGCACGATCGGGTCTAGATGGAAATCGGCCGCTATGGCCGGCAGCGAGGTCGAAAGCACCGTGCCGTCCATGTTCTCCATGAACAAGGCGGTCGCAATGATGAAGGCGGTCAGAACGGCGGGACGCATAGCGGGCTCGTGGGGCGCAATCCTTGTGGCGCCGCGAGGGGGGCGCGGCAAGCACACCACAGGAGCGGTCGCCGGAGCGCTGCTCACAAACGGGTGATCGACCCTCGCGGCGCGACACAGATGTCAATGGCTCGTCCGGCAGTTGTCGGGCGGTCCACGGGTCGATGCGGCCGGCCGCCTGGCTGCCGCGCCCCCGCGCTTCGAGTGACCCGGACGATTCTGGTCGTGTCGGAACAAGGCGCCGATTTCAGTTCTGCATCGAGCGATTCCAGAGCGTTAGGCACCTTTTTCTGCAACTTTCATTCTTGCGGCTCATCAGCCGGAGTCCCGCACGGTCAACCGCGCGCTCGTGTACCAGATCTTGTGGTCCGAGGCTTCCGAGACCATACCAGTTCCGAGCCCGGATTCAGTCTTTTCAAGCTGTTGCCGCGGCATTTCCGGGCGAGTCCGTCAAGCTTCCCCCGTGAGCGCCGCCAGTCCCTTGGGCCTGCGGAACGGGCTCGCGCAAAATCGAGATTCTTTTCGCGTTTTGTGAGTTATCAAGCCTTTGCAAGGAGGAAAATTTCCCTCTCGGTCTAAACGCCGATCCCTTGTTCCGCGCGACGGGCGCGCGACCGCGGCCGGATACGACGATGTCTCCGATCGTCTCGCGTCCCGACGCTCTCACGCCTCGCCGCACGAGGGTGAGCGCAGGCAACTGTGCGGAACTCGTCGCCGCGATCTGTCCGCTGTCGTTTATCACGCGTCGTCTCCGCGACCCGCGAGAAGAAACCGGGTCGATCCAAAGACCCTATCACAGATTCGTGTTTTCAGAAATTGTTTTTGGACTTAGCAGATAAAATTCCGACTGCGTGATTCCAGACATGAGAGGGAGGCGCTACTGCGCTCCACTCAGTCCTGCTCGGCGCCGCCGAGGCGCCGCAGCGCCGCGCCGCTGATCCGGCAGATCGTCCAGTCCCGCAGCAGCGTTGCGCCCTGAGCCTCGTAGAAGTCAATCGCTGGCTGGTTCCAGTCGAGAACCGTCCATTCCAGCCTCGTCCAACCCTCCGCGAGACAGCGTTCGGCGAGTTTCCGCAGCATGGCGCGGCCGATGCCGCGCCCCCGGTGCGCGGGTCGCACGAAAATGTCCTCGAGATAGAGGCCGCTGCGCCCCCGAAACGAAGAAAAATTGAGAAACCAGAGGGCGAAGCCGACGGGTTCGCCATCCCATTCCGCGATGTCGCAGAACGCCTTGGGCGCCTCGGCGAACAAGGCGTCGTCAATCGCGCCTTCGTCGGCTTCGACGTCGTCGGCGAGCTTCTCGTAAGCGGCCAATTCCCTCACGAAATTCAGGACGAGCGCGGCTTCGCCTGGCCGCGCGGGACGGATTTCGACGCTCATGTTCGTTCCTTTCGCCAGCGCCACGACATCGTGGGCGATAATCGGATCTCGAGCCCGCCGCCGCTATGCCCGTCGAACCGGCGCGATCAACTCGACCATCGGGAAATATCCGGCGTAACGCTTCGCATCGTGGGAGCAGTCTCGACTCGCCTCTGTTTAACCTTACGTCTAGCGACTAGGAACGGCTTTCACTCTTGTTGGATTTCAGGCGGCAGTCGTGCCTTTGGCGCACATGCGCTGCGGTCGCGGTAGACGCTCGGGAGCTATGTCGGGAAGTCCCTTCGACCAGTCACGCCGCGAGATCTGGATGCGCAGGCACCGTGAATTGAAAAACGGCGCCTCGGGGCTCGTTCGCGCTCGCCCACAATCGTCCGCCGTGCGCCTCGATCATTGAACGACAGATCGACAGCCCCATCCCCATTCCGTCGGCCTTGGTGGTGTAGAAGGCTTCGAACAGGCGCTCGGCGCTCGATGGAGGCAGCCCCGGACCCGAATCCCGCACCGCGACGAGCACGCGATCCGACCCCGCCGTCCCAGTGCTGACCAGCAAGTCTCGCGCCCCATCGCCGGCGCTGCTCATCGCCTGCACGGCATTGACGATCAAGTTGAGGATCACTTGCTGCAATTGAACCCGATCTCCTTGAATCAGCGGCAAGCCGTCCGCGAGTTGTGTCCGCACCGCGACGCCGTTCTTCTGCGCCTCGCCGCGAGTGAGTTCGATCACCTCGCGGATGGCTCCGTTGATCTCCAAGCGCTCCTTGCGCAGCGGGGCCTTCTTGATGAGAGCGCGGATCCGCCCGATGACCTCGCCCGCTCGATTGCCGCTCCCGACGATCCGAGTGAGGATTTGCCGCACCTCCTCCAAATTCGCCGGCTGGGCGGCGAGCCAGAGCAAGCCGGCCTCGGCGTCGAAGACCGTCGCGGTGATCGGCTGGGTGATCTCGTGAGCTATCGAGGCGGTGAGCTGCCCCATTGTCGCAACGCGATTCGCGTGCGCCAGCGCCGTCTCCACCTCGCGGTACCGCCGCTCGATCTCGCGTGCTTTGGCTTCCGCCCGCTTGCGCTCGGTCATGTCAATGGAGGTGCCCACGAATTCGACGAGATCGCCGGATGGATTCAAAACCGGATGGCCTAACGCGTGGATGTAGCGGATAGCGCCACTCGGATGAACGGTCCGGTAATCCAGCTCGAAATCCGCCCGTTCGCAGATTCTTTGCTCGATGGTATCCACCGTTCTTTCTCTGTCCTCCGGATGGATGCGCCGGACCCAGTCGTCCCAATCCGGTATACCCCCGGCAAGATCGAAACCAAACAAGCGATGGTGTTCTGCGGACGAGTGGATCATCCGTCGGGTCGCGACGTTGAACGCCCAGCTGCCGGTATGGCTCAGCCTCTGCGCTTCCGCCAAATAAACCTCGCTCCGCCGCAGGTCTTCTTCGGTGCGCTCGCGCCGTGAAATTTCGGCGCTGAGGCTCAATGCCAGCTCGCTCTGCCGCCCCGCGAACGTCGCGAGCAGGGTGGTGACCGCGATCAGAACGGTAAAGATTGTGATCAGGAGGGCGAGCAGCGTCGGCGAGAGGGCCATGCTGCGGGTCGGTGCATTGGGAAGCGGAAAGAAGATCGAAGCTTCCATCGCGGTGTAATGCATGCCGGCGACGGCGCAACCCATGACCGTTGCGGCGATGATGGTTGCTGCCATCCGGGATGATTGCGGACGATGGAGGGGGAAACGGATGCTGAGCGAGACGAAGGCCAAAACCACCGCGACGACGATCGAAATGGCCACCAGTCCAGGGTTGTACCGAAGCAGCGCCTCGGGCCGCATCGCGGCCATTCCGGAATAGTGCATCGCTGCGATGCCGACCCCCATGAGGACCGCGCTCACGAATAATCGGCCCAAGCCGGGCTCGTCCGGCTTGCTGATCGTGCCCAAGGCGATACCGCTGGCCAGCATCCCGGGAATCATCGACAAGACCGTGCCGAGCGGGTCATAGGTGATCCCGCAGGGCAGCGAAAACGCCAGCATGCCGACGAAGTGCATCGACCAGATACCGCCGCCCATACTGATTGCGCCCGCGCTGGCCCAAGCGTAGCGGGCTCGCAGCGTGCTGGCAGCGATGATGCGACTGGAAATTGAAAGCGCGACCAACGCCGCCAGAATCGCGATCGCCAGCGACGTGGCCACCAATCCCCAATTGTAGGCGCCCAGATAGGCGGTCGCCGGGTCGAGGCGGTCAAAAACCGGAAAGAAATGCCAGTCAAGATTCAGCATAGCCAACGCCCACGGCTCCCGAGAGCAAAAACTATGCTCGGATGCGCGCCATCGACCATCTCAAAATCGGGCGAACGACCTTCTACCGCTATTTCCCTCCGAGCCGAATCCAGGAACTCCGAAATCTGTCCTGAACCGCCACCCCACGTCCATGTCGCTTTACGTACCTTTGCGTAAAAGAACCCAAGATCGGAGTCAAAGCCCAAAACCAGCCCTTCGGGTTGTCTTCACCAAATGGCGGCTACGCGCTGAAAATGTTAGGCAGGCAAATGCCGCGTGAGCGCCGGAGAGGCCGAGTTCCGCCTCGGTCGCCGGGAGCGAATAATCTAAACCCTCGGTGTGTGTGCCCCATTCACTCTAAGGCGACGACCAAAAATAAACACTGCGGTGTCAGCTTCGTCATACAAGGGCTTGACCCGTGTATCCAGGGCCGACATCCGCGGATAGTCACGGATGGCGCCGCCTGGATGCCCGGCTCAAGGCAGCTCAAGGCCGGGCATGACCGTCGGCAGGCCTGATTCGGTAGTTTTTGGGCGTCTGCGTCTGCCCTGTGATCGGGATGTTCTGCCGCAGCGTCAACGACGTGCTGCCGGACGGCGAGCGCCAGCGGCTCAAGGCCTACATTCCTCGGCTGGCCGGAACGGTCGATCGGTGGAGCGGGGTGCGCGGCGCGTATCTCGCGCTGCACGCGGTTCGGCTGATTGGCGCGGCGCTATGGGGCTATACGCCGAGCCTGAACGACCTCGCGGCAACTCTTGATAGGTTAGTCAGCGGTGGTAGCGGTGTCATGCGCGAGAGCGGC
>DASXYQ010000057.1:0-20691 GCA_036502445.1 Roseiarcus sp.
TTTCGCTGTTCGCGATCGTGCGCAGCGGTTCGCCCCGAACCCAGTTCAGCTTGTGGACTGTTTTGTGGACGGAGCAGCAAAAATTGCAAATAGCTGTGCGATATCAGCATTGTTTGGCGGAGGAGGCGGGATTCGAACCCGCGATACGGTTTCCCGCATACACACTTTCCAGGCGTGCGCCTTCAGCCGCTCGGCCACCCCTCCATGTCGCGTTCCTTTCGCGAGCCGCGCGCATATCATTCGTCGCCCTCGCGACGCAAGTCTAGTCCACGGTCCGTGGACAGCGGGCCCGTTTTTGCGTAGCCTCACCGGACGCGAACCTCGCGGCAAGGGAACGAAGTGCTACGGTTTCTGGTTCGCGCATTGGGCGTCCTGCTATTGGCCGGCGCGTTTGCGGCTGCCGTGGTCGATGCGGCGCGTTCGCTCGCGGATCAGCAGTTTACGGTCACGTCTATGGGTTTGGCGCTGGCGACGATGTTTCCGGCCAAATTCGAACTATGGACGACGGTCGCGCAGACGCGGCTGCCGCATTTTGTCTGGGATCCAGTCCTATTATGGATCCTTTCCGCGCCTACATTTGTAGACATAGGCGTGCTCGGCATCGTGCTGACAATCATATCGCGGCCCCCGCCCCAGCCGGAAGCACGCTCGATTCTAAATCACTGACCTGCGCCAGCGACGGCGCCAGCCACAAAGGGCCCTCTTCGGCGAAACAGCCATACAACTTGGAGACGATCATGTTAAGCTTCCTGTCGAAGACCGCGCGGATGCCGACGGCCGCGGATTCCCTCCCCGGCCGCGCCGAGCCCATCGCGACATCCGCAACGCACCACGTCAACGGCCGTCCGCTCGAGGGGCCCTATCCCGCCGGCTCGCAGACCGCGATTTTCGGCATGGGGTGTTTCTGGGGCGCCGAGCGCAAATTTTGGCAGGCGGGCGAGGGAATCTTCGTCACGGCGGTCGGCTATTCCGGCGGATTCTCGCCCAACCCGACCTACGAGGAGACCTGCAGCGGTAGAACCGGCCATACCGAAGCCGTGCTGGTCGTGTTCGATCCCGAGAAGATTTCCTACGAGCGGCTGCTGCAAATCTTCTGGGAAAACCACGATCCCACGCAGGGCATGCGACAGGGCGGCGATGTCGGCTCGCAATATCGCTCGGCGATCTACGCAACGACGCCCGTGCAGCTCGCGGCCGCGCGGGAATCCGCCGCTGTCTACGGCAAGGCGTTGAAGGCGAAGGGGCTGGGCCCGATCACGACCGAAATCGCCGAGGCCGGACCTTTCTATTTCGCCGAGGGCTATCACCAGCAATATCTGGCGAAAAATCCGGGCGGCTATTGCGGGCTGGGCGGGACCGGTGTGTCCTGCCCGATCGGTGTCGGCGTGGCGGCGGACGCCGGATAGACGAGCGCGGAAGACGACGGGCGGGCGCGGGCCTCCCGAGAAGCATAGTGCGCCGGCCGGCGAATCGCCCGGCCACTGCGTGTTGATTATTTCTTATCCGACCTTTCGACGCAATTGGATGCTCGGGGCGAGAGGGGCGAGCGAATCGATTTCGCGCCCAATTCCCTGCTCCGGCAAAAAATTCCCTGCGTGCGCGAAAAAATTCCCTGCGCCACCGCTTAGGGAATTCATCTACAAATCCCTGAACTCACAGACGTTTTCGAGACGTATGTTTCACAAATAGCGGTAGAATCGACGAAATTCCCTGCATTTTTCCCTGCCAGCAGGGAATTCTAGACTTCCGTAGACTGTGAAATCGATCCGCGGCAAGCCGCCCGAGGATTCGTCGGGGCATGCTCGAAAAAGACGCATCATGCTCGCGGACCGCGGCATCCAGCGCGTCACGGGTTCAGGCGCTTTCCTGGAAGCGGTAGCCAATCCCCGATTCGGTTCGGATGATCGTGGGGGCGGAAGGGTCGCGTTCGATCTTGGCGCGCAACTGACCGACGAACACCCTGAGATATTGCGTGTCGTCCTTGTGCGCGGGACCCCAGACCGCGGTGAGGATTTGCCGATGCGTCATCACGCGTCCGGCGTTCAGCGCGAGCGCGCACATGAGATCGTATTCCCGCGGCGTCAGCTTGATGAGCACGCCCTCGCGCGTGACCAGCCGGCGATCCATGTCGATGACGAGACCATCGACCTCCACGCGCGTCTTCTGCGTCGCGGCGCCGCGCGCGTGGCGAAGCGCCGCGCGCAGACGCGCGAGCAGCTCGCCGATGGCGAACGGCTTTTCGACATAGTCGTCGGCGCCGAGGTCCAGGGCGGCGATCTTCTCGACCTCGCGGTCGCGCGCGGAGAGAATGATGATCGGCGCGGACGTGAATTGTCGGGCCTGCGTCAAGACATCCTTGCCGTCCATGTCGGGAAGGCCGAGATCGAGAATGATGAGATCGGGCGCCGAATTGGCGGCCATGCGCAGCGCCTCGCGACCGGTCCCGGCGTGCTGCATCTCATAACCGGAGGCCTCGAGCGCCGGGCGCAGGAAACGTAGGATCTGCGGTTCGTCGTCGACGACGAGGATGCGGGCGCCGCTCATGACGCAACCTTGGCCGGCGCCGGCGCCTCGGCGGCGCGCAACGCGACGACGAGTCGCGCGCCGCGCCTGCGGACGGCCGGGCTTTCCGCCCAGATCCGCCCGCCCATCGCCTCGACGAGTCCCTTGGCGATGGAGAGGCCGAGGCCGACGCCGGTCTTGCGCCCATCGGGGCGGCCGCCCTGATAGAATTTCTCGAAGATGCGCGTCAGGTCGGCGGGCCTGATGCCCGGCCCCTCGTCGGTGACGGAAATGAGCACCTCCGCGCCGGCGCGGCGCGCGTGCACCGCGACCTGACCTTCGCCGCCATATTTCTGGGCGTTGTCGAGCAGATTGAACAGCACCTGTTCGATGAGGCCGGCGTCGCCGCGCGCGAAGGGCAGGTCGCGCGCGAGGCTCGTGATGAACGTCTGGCCCGGGAAGGCCTTGCGAGCGCGCTCGACCGCCGAACGCGCCACCTCGGCGATTTCGACATATTCGTTCTTGGGCCGCAGGGCGCCCGCCTCGATACGCGACATGTCGAGCAGATTGGCGACGAAGCGCGCCAGCCGCCCAGCTTCCTCCTCGATCGATTTCAGGAGATCGCGACGCTTTTCCTCGGTGAGCGAATCGCCAAACCGTTGCAGCGTCGTCACCGCGCCGGTGATCGAGGCGAGCGGCGTTCTCAAGTCATGCGAAAGCGAGGCGAGCAGGGTGGTTCGAAGCTTCTCGTTGTCTTCCAGCGCCGCGGCGCGCAGCGAATCTTTCACCAGAAGCGCGCGATCGACGGCGATCGCCGTCTGATCGAGTATCAGGTTCAGGGCGTGATCCATCGTCGGAGAAATCGTCGCCGCGGGATCAGCCGGCTCGAAGCCGCACACGCCAACGGTTCCGCGCGTCGTCCGCAGCGGACGAAACTGAAATCGGATGTTCGGCAGCGTGCCCGTTTTCCACCCTGCCTCCTCGCCCTTTTCGAAGGCCCAGCGCGCGGCGCTGGTCTCCCCCGGGCTGAGCGCGTCCAGCGGCGGCCAGCCCGACGCCAGGACCAGGTCCGATTCCTCCGGCAGCAGCATTACGACGCAGCGCGCGGCGAGCGTTTTCTGCGCATAGACCGTCGCGGCCAGCAAGATGTCGTCGAGCGCCACGGCACCCGATAGCTTTCGCGACAATTCGAACAGCGAACGCGTCGTCTGCGCGTTCTCGCGCGCCAACCGCTCCTGATCACGCGCGCGGCCGGCGAGCCAGCCGACGAGAAAGGCGACGATCAGGAAGATCCCGAGCGCGAAGAATTCCTGCGGCTCGGCGATCGTGAACATATAGAGCGGGGGAATGAAGAAGAAGTCGTACGCGAAAAACGAAAGGATCGCCGCCGCGGTCGCCGAGCGCAAGCCGAACCAGGCCGCGCAGAACAGCACCGCCGTCAGGAAGATCATCGAAACATTGGGGAGCGATATCACGAGCGTCAGCAGCTCGCCGATTGCGACCGCCGCCGCGACCGAAGCGATCGCAGCGAGGAGCCCGACAGACAGGCGTGGACCGAAGATCGCGCCGAGCCGCTCCCCGAGGCCGATCGTCCTCGGACGCTCGTTTTGGGGCTGTTCCCCCGTGACGACGTAGACGCCGACCAGCTCAGCGCGCCGCAACAGCGCGTCCGAGAGCGAACGCCCGACGAGCCGGCGAAAATACCCGGCGCGCGAGCGTCCGACCACGATCTGCGTGATGTTTTCGCGTTGCGCATAGGCAAGGATTTCGGCGGGAAGATCACGCCCCATGAGGCGGGCTGTCTCCGCGCCGAGGCTCTCCGCGAGGTTCATCGCATCGTCGATGCGTTTCGTCCGCGCGCCCGCCTCCTCGTGTTCGGGCGCATCCACAGTCACCGCGACCCAACCGGCGTTGAGGCCTGTGGCAAGCCGGCTCGCGGCCCGCACGACATCCATCGATTGCGCGTCTGGCCCGACGCAGACCAAGAGCCGCTCGGCAGTCTCCCACGGTCCCTCGATCGCGCCCTGGCGCAAGTGTTCGACCATCTGGTCGTCCACCCGCGCCGCCGTGCGGCGCAAGGCCAGTTCGCGCAACGCCGTCAGGTTCCGCAACGTGAAGAACTTCTGCTGCGCGAGCCTGGCGGTCTCTGGCAGATAGACCTTGCCGTCCTTGAGGCGCTGGATCAGATCCTCGGCGGTGATGTCCACCAGCACGATGTCGTCGGCGTCGCGGAGGACGATGTCGGGCACGGTCTCGCGAACGACGACGCCCGTCACGCGCGAAACGACGTCGGCGAGGCTCTCCAGATGCTGAATGTTGAGCGCCGTCCACACGTCGATGCGGGCGCCGAGCAGCTCCTGCACGTCCTGCCAGCGCTTGGGGTGGCGGCTCTCCGGCGCGTTGGTGTGGGCGAGTTCGTCGACGATGATCAGCTTGGGCTGGCGGCGGAGCGCCGCATCGAGATCGAACTCCTCGATATGCGCGCCTTGGTAGTTCACGACGCGGCGCGGCAGGATTTCCAGATCGCGCGTCAGCGCCTCCGTCTCGGCGCGGCCGTGGGTTTCGACGTAGCCTATGACGACGTCGACGCCCTCCTGCTTGACCGCCCGCGCGCGCTGTAACATCGCGAAGGTCTTGCCGACGCCGGGCGCGGCGCCGATGAAAACGAGAAGCCGGCCTCGCTTCTCCTTGTCGGCAAGCGCAAGCAGGGCGTCGGGATCAGGTCGACGTTCGGTGTTGCGTTCGGTGGACAAGGGAGCGCCGCTTCGCCAGTTCGCGGGGTCCAGTATAGCGCATCCTGGGACGGTTCGAGCAAGTCGATCGCGTGTCTCCGAATAATCGAAGCCGAGCGGGACCACGGTTTGGGTCACTTTGACGGCGAAGTCGATTTCCTCGTCGGCGGCGGAGAAATGGCCGCGCTGGCCCGCCGTGTGTCAGGCGACTCACGAGCACAACGAATCAGAACCGCCGCCCGTCATGTCCGTCCCCGCCTCGAGTCCGGGACGTGCACGACGGTGCGTGATTTTCGAGCATGCGCCGCCCACGGTCGGCTCCTCGGCGGCTTGCCGTTGACCGCTCCAGATCTCCTGGAGATAGACCGCTCGTTATGTTGCGACTGTGGACGAACGCGCTTTGCTTCCCCGCTCGGGCGCCGCGGGATGCGCTGCAAAGCGGCATTGGCGGTGGTGTTTGAAATCGACGCGCAACATCGGCCTCGAGAGGGTATGTCATCATCCGGGGGCCGCCGGCCCCGGATCAAATCCGGAGACGCGCATGACAAAACTGACGCAGCGCTTATTTCCGGTCGCCGCCTCAGAGCCGAACCTCCGAGGTCATCGCCAGCGCGCGCCCTACCCATTACGCCCTCCCGGCAAGAACGGGGAGGGGAAGATCGGCGCGGACGACGTGCTTTGATTTGGCTCCGCCTATTTTTCGGCCTCGTCGCCGCCGCGCTGTTCCTGGCGATATTTGGACCTGCGCGACGCCTCGCGCAAATCTCCGGCTGGCGGCTGGGGCGAACGCTCACCGTGGCCTTTCACCGCCTGTTGTGTTTCACCATCGACGCCCGCCTTCGCCTGCACGGGGCCCCGAGCCTCGCCGCTAGGCGGCTGATCGTCTCGAACCATGTCTCCTGGCTGGACATACCCCTGCTCGGCGCGATAGAGCCGATGACTTTCCTGGCAAAAAAGGAAGTCGGCGGTCCTTTTCTGGGCCGTCAGGCCGCGTTGCTGCAGGGAATCGTCTTTGTCGATCGGCAGCGCAGGCGCGGACTTCCCGAGGTCAACGCCAATATGGCGGAAGCTATGCGCGGGCGCGAGCCGGTCTTGCTGTTCGCCGAGGCGACGACCAGCGACGGCAACCGCCTGCTGCGATTCCGATCGTCGCATTTCGAGGCGATTCGGCAGGCGCGCGCGGACGGCGCCGCCGGACTCGGCGACGCGGTCGTGCAGCCGGTATTCTTGCATTATTCCGGGATCGCCGGCCTGCCGGTCGCCCGAATTGATCGTCCCATCGTCGCCTGGTACGGCGACATGACGTTCCTGCCGCACCTCTGGCGCTTCTTGCGCGCCGGCGGGGCGACTTGCGAAGTCTATTATGGCGATCCGATCCCGGTTCGGGCGGCGGCGAATCGCAAGCTATTGGCCCAGGAGACCGAACGGGCGGTGAGGCGTCTCGCCGAAAGGGCGCGGATGGGCGGCGGCGGCGCAACTTCTGCTATTCCTGCCGAACCCAAAACGGGCTAAGAATAGACGTCCCGTATTTGGAGCCCCTTATTGTCCAGGCGTGCCTCGCCCATTGAAGCGGCGAATGATGCAGCGGAATCGACCAGCCGGCCGACTCCGCGGGTGTTCATCAAGTCCTTTGGATGCCAGATGAACGTCTATGATTCGCAACGCATGGCTGATTTGGCGGTCGGGGAGGGCTACACCGAGACAAAAACGATCGCCGACGCCGACCTGATCGTGCTGAATACCTGCCATATCCGGGAGCGCGCGTCCGAGAAGGTCTTTTCCGAACTCGGGCAGATTCGCGACTTGAAAGAACAGCGCGCGGCGGCGGGCCTCGAGACCACGCTAGTGGTGGCCGGCTGCGTCGCACAGGCCGAGGGGCAGGAAATCCTGCGCCGCCAGCCCGCCGTCGATATCGTCGTGGGTCCGCAAAACTATCATCGGCTGCCGAAGCTGTTGAAGGCCGCGCACGCGGTGGAAACCGAGTTTCCGCTCGAGGACAAGTTCGATCATCTTCCGCCCAGTCCGCCGGAAGCCGTCCGCGCTCGCGGCGTGAGCGCCTTCGTCACGGTGCAGGAAGGCTGCGACAAATTCTGCTCGTTCTGCGTGGTGCCCTATACGCGAGGCGCCGAGACGTCGCGTCCCGTCGGCAAAATTGTGGCCGAAATCGAGCACCTTACGCGGGCGGGCGCCCGCGAGATCACGTTGATCGGCCAGAACGTCAACGCCTATCACGGGCGAGGCGAGGGCGACCGGGCGGCTACCCTGGCCGATTTGCTGGCTGCGGCGGCCAGGATTCCCGGCGTCCTCAGGCTGCGCTACTCCACTTCGCATCCCCTGGACATGGGCGAGGATCTGATTCGCGCGCATGCTGAGATCGAAGCGCTGGCGCCGTATCTGCATCTGCCGGTGCAATCAGGCTCGGATCGGATTCTGGCCTCGATGAACCGTCGGCACCGCGTTCGCGACTACCTCGACGTGGTCGCGCGCGTGCGCCGGGCGCGGCCCGATATCGCGTTCTCCTCGGATTTCATCGTCGGCTTTCCCGGCGAGACCGACGCCGATTTCGAGGCCACGCTCACGTTGGCTCGCGAGGTAGGCTTCGCATCGGCTTACGCCTTCAAATATTCGCCACGGCCCGGGACGCCTGCCGCCGAGGCCGAGGGACAGATCGACGGGGCAACAAAGGCGACGCGTCTGGCCGCATTGCAGCAGTTGCTCGAAGCGCAGCGCCAGGCCTTCAATCACGCCACGGTCGGCCGCCGCTTCGACGTGATCTTCGACAAGCCCGGCCGACATGCCGGGCAACTCATCGGCCGGACGCCCTATATGCAATCGGTTCACGCCGACGCGGAGATTTCTTGCATGGGCGAACTGACCGAAGTCGAGATCATCGGCGTCAAGCCGAATTCCCTGGTGGGACGCGTCGTCCCGCGCCCGTCATATCGTTTGCGTAAGTTGGCCTGAAATCCCGAGGAGGATCTCCGATTTGAAAGCCCCTGAGCAGACCTTGACGAAAATCGCCGCCGTCGCCCCCAAACGGGAATTGGAACGACGCGACACGACGCCGATAGAGGTTACACTCTCGTTCGACGACAATCGTCTGGCCTCGGTCGTGTTCGGCCATTACGATCAGAATATTGCCCGCATCGAACGCCGGCTCGGCGTGACCGCCAATGCCAACGGCAATCAAATCCTCATTCGCGGCCCCAAGGAGGCGAGCGAGCAGGCGCGGCGCGTGTTCGAAATGCTCTACCAGCGCGCCAAGCTCGGGCAACCCGCGGGCGAAGGCGACGTCGAGGGCGTCATCGAGGAGACCGCTTTCCAGGGAACATTGTTCCCTGGCGAAGTCGATCCCGGTTTTGAGGCGTTCAGCCATATCAAAACCCGCCGGCGCGGGGTGGTGCGGGCCCGAAACGCCGCTCAGGACCGCTATCTCGCCGCCTTGCGTAATCACGAACTCGTTTTTGCCGAGGGACCGGCCGGCACCGGCAAGACCTGGCTCGCCGTCGGCCACGCGGTCTCGTTGCTGGAACAGGGAGTCGTCGAGCGGCTCGTGCTCTCGCGTCCCGCGGTCGAGGCCGGCGAGCGATTGGGCTTCCTGCCCGGCGACATGAAGGACAAAGTCGATCCTTATCTGCGTCCGATTTACGACGCGCTCTATGATTTCATGGAGGGGCGCGTCGTCGAGCGCGGACTTCAGACCGGCATGATCGAAATTGCGCCGCTGGCGTTCATGCGCGGGCGCACTCTGTCGAAGGCCGCGGTTCTGCTCGATGAAGCGCAGAACGCCACCGCGATGCAGATGAAGATGTTCCTGACCCGCCTCGGCGAGGGTTCGCGCATGATGGTCAACGGCGATCCGACCCAGACCGATCTCGCGCCGGGCCAGATCTCCGGTCTCGGCGAGGCGATCGATCTATTGAGCGGCCTCGAACGCGTCGGCCATGTGAGATTCCGGCACGGCGACGTCGTGCGGCATGAGCTGGTGCGCCAGATCGTCGCGGCTTATGAGAGCGCCAAGGCGAAGTCCGCTCCAGGGGCGCGGTCCGGCTTGGCGCGATGAGCGTGCGCGTTGATTTCGTCGAGAGTTCGCGAGCCTGGCGCAGGTCTCTGCCTGCGCGCACGCTGGCGCGCCAAGCGATCGCCGCGGCGTCGATCGAATGCGGGATTGCGTTGCGCCGCGGCGCCGAGGTCTGTGTTCACCTCGTCGGCGACGCGGATATCCAGGCGCTGAACGCGCAATGGCGTGGCGTGGACGCGCCCACGAACGTCCTCTCCTTTCCTGCGGTCGAGTCTGCGCGCCTGCGAGAGGCTAGGCTGCTGGGGGACGTGCTGATCGCTTTCGAGACTGTCAGCCGAGAGGCCGAACACGAGCGCAAGGCGCTCCGCGACCACTATCGCCATCTGGTCGTCCACGGTTTCCTGCATCTGCTCGGGTTCGATCACGTCGAGGACGGACAGGCCGAGGCGATGGAAGCGTTGGAAACTAGGGTTCTCGCCCGACTCGGCGTCGCCGATCCCTTCGATTCCACCCAATTGACGGGCGCCGCTTGATGGGCGAGGCCGAAAAGGTCGAGCGCGCGTCCGACAACAAGTCTTCGCGCGATCGACAAGGCAATCTGTTCGAGCGGCTGCGCGGTTTGCTGGGCTTGGGCGCAGGTTCGGTGCGCGACGATATCGAGGACGCGCTCGAGGGCGCGGACGGAGACGGCGACTTCACGCCGCAAGAGCGCGCGATCCTGAAGAACGTGCTCGGACTGCACGACGTTCGCGTCGCCGACGTGATGGTGCCGCGCGCCGACATCATCGCCGTTCCCGCCGACACTTCGTTGAGCGAGCTGCTCGCTCTGTTCCGCACCGCCGGCCATTCGCGCCTGCCGGTTTTCGGCGAAACCCTCGACGATCCCCGGGGAATGATCCACATCCGCGATTTCGTAGATTTTCTCGCTTCCGAACCCAAGTTCGGCTTGGCGCCCCCCAAATCCGAGGCCACGGCGCGCGAACGCGCGTCGGGCGCCGAAGTGGGCATGAACATGCCGTTGTCGGCGGCGCCTATTCTCAGACCGGTTCTATTCGCTCCACCCTCGATGCCGGCGCTCGATCTTTTGGTGAAGATGCAAGCGTCGCGCACGCACATGGCCCTGGTGATCGACGAATACGGCGGGACCGACGGCCTTGTTTCGATCGAGGATGTGGTCGAGGCGATCGTCGGCGACATCGAAGACGAGCATGACGAAGCGGAGCGTCCGAAGGTCGCCGCCGGCGCCGACGGATCTTTCATCGTCGAGGCACGCGCAGCGTTGGACGACGTTTCCCGGACCGTCGGCTTCGATTTTTCCACGCTGCCCCAAGCGCAGGACGTCGATACGATCGGTGGGCTGATCACCGCGATCGCGGGCCGTGTGCCTGGGCGCGGCGAACTCGTCGCTGGCCCCGGCGAGTTCGAATTCGAGGTGCTCGACGCCGATCCCCGGCGGGTCAAGCGGCTCAAGGTTCATCCACATCCGGCCGTCGCGCGCCGAGTGGGGCGGACGCGGGGCGAAAAGGAAGCGACGCCAGCGTCCCGCTGAGGCGCTCTTTCGAGTGGCGGCGGCAATCGGGTTATGCTGGCCGGCGTTGATTCGCGAGCATGGGAACTTCGACCTTGGCCTCTTCGGTTTCGACGCATCCAGCGACGGTAGACGCGCTTGGCGCCCTCAGTCGCAGCATCATCTTGGCGTGGGGCTGGCCTCGGCGACTCATCGGCTTTTCCGCCGGCGCCGTTGGAGCCCTGGCGTTGCCGCCCTTCGGGTTCGCGCCGGCTCTGCTGATTCCCATGATGACCGCGGTCTGGCTGATCGACGGTTCGGCCGATCGGGGTCTCGGCGGCCAATCGCGCTGGGCCTCGCTCCGCGCGGCTTTCGGCGTCGGATGGTGGTGGGGCTTCGGCTACTTCGTCGCGGGCTTCTGGTGGTTGGGCTCGGCTTTTCTGGTCGAAGCGGACAGGTTCGCCTGGGCGCTGCCCTTGGGCGTGCTCGGCCTGCCGGCCGCGCTCGCGATTTTTCCCGCGATCGGATTCGCCCTGGCGCGCCTCGTCTGGCCGGCTGGCGCCGCGCGCATTCTGACGCTGGCGTTCGGTCTCGGCGCCAGCGAATGGTTGCGCGCCGTCGTGCTGACCGGTTTTCCCTGGAACGAGATCGGCATGGCTCTGGGCCAGAATCTCATGTGCGCCCAGGCCGCTTCGATCGTCGGATTGCATGGTCTGACGCTCGCCTCGATCGCGATTTTCGCCGCGCCGGCGACGCTCTGGGACGCTCGGAGCGCATCGCGTCGTTGGGCGCCGACGGTGCTCGCGGGCGTGGCCCTGGCGCTCGCCGCCGCATTCGGCGCGGCGCGCCTCGCGGCGCCGGTGGCCGCCCCTGTCGCCGGCGTCAAATTGCGCTTGCTGCAGCCCAACGTCTCGCAGGGGGACGATTTCAAGCCCGCCAGGGGCGCGGAGATTTTGGGGCGCTATCTCACCTTGTCGGACCGCGCGACATCTCCCGATCGCTCGGGCGTCGCTGATGTGACGCATCTCATCTGGCCCGAGTCCGCGTTTCCCTTCATCTTGTCGAGAGATGCCGGGGCGTTGGCGCGCATCGCCGACTTCCTGCACGGCGGCGCGGTCCTTGTCACGGGCGCGGCGCGCATGGAGGATGGCAGGCGGGAGGAAAGTCGCGTCCGCTATTTCAATTCGATCGAGATTCTCGATCGGAGCGGGCTCCTACCCGAGCATTATGACAAGCATCATCTGGTGCCTTTCGGCGAATACATGCCCTTCCAGTCGTGGCTCGACCGAATTGGCGTCACGCAGTTCGTTCAGTTCCCCGGTGGCTTCGATCGTGGCCTCGGCACGAACGTGATTCATGTCCCTGGATTGCCCGACGCTCTGGCGATGGTCTGCTATGAGGCGATATTTCCCAACGAGTGGGGCGCTCGCGAAGGCGATGCGCGCCACGCGAGCTGGTTGCTCAATCTCACGGACGATGCCTGGTTCGGCTTGACCGCGGGTCCCTACCAGCACTTCGCACAGGCGCGGCTTCGCGCTATCGAGCTCGGGCTTCCCCTCGTGCGCGGCGCGAACACCGGGATCTCGGCTGTTGTCGACGCCGAAGGCCGCGTTCTCGTTTCCGCGCCGCTCGGGAACGAAGCGGTGCTCGACAGCGCGTTGCCGGGCGCTCGGCCGCCGACTTGGCAGTCGCGTTGGGGATCGGCCACTTTCGCAGCGGGGCTCCTCGCAATGCTGCTCGCAAGCCTGTGGGCCCGTCGGAATCGCTAATTGAAGCAGGATCCAAGCGATTTTGGCCTCGAGTAAGCCTCGCGCAAGTTTCGTGGAATTAGCACGTTGCGCCCACAACGTTCATAGGTTAGGACTTCCCATGCGTGAGCCTGCCGTGTGGGTGAACCCCCTGGACATTGCGTGAATGATCAAGGCCCCTAACCCCATCGACAAGCATGTCGGCGCGCGCGTCCGCATGCGTCGACTCATTCTGGGCATGAGTCAAGGCAAACTCGGCGAGGCGCTCGACGTCACATTCCAGCAGGTCCAGAAGTACGAAAAGGGCGCGAATCGGATTGGCGCCAGTCGCCTGCAACAACTCGCGCGCGTTCTCGACGTCCCGCCGGCCTATTTCTTCGAGGATGCGCCTTCGGGTGAGGAGCGCGCGCCCGGATTTGCGGAGGACGAGGGCCACAATCACTTCGTCGATTTCCTGTCGACTAGCGAAGGGCTGCAACTCAATCGCGCTTTCGCCGCGATTCGAGACGCCAAGGTGCGCAAAAAGATTCTCGATCTCGTGGTCTCGCTCGCAGCCGTTGTGGAATAATATCCCTATTGCGGTGCGTTCGATAAAAAGAACGGGGCGCCTGCTTTGGCTTGACCTGACGAACATGCCCTGCCAAAAGCACCCCGGTTTTCGCCGGACGCTTCGGGGGACGGAAACGCGATCGCGGTGAATTGGCATCAACGCCGCTGTAGCGGCATTGGAGATATGTTTAATGGCTCGTCAAAATTTCCAGTTCACCAGCGAGTCGGTGTCGGAAGGGCACCCAGACAAGGTTTGCGACCGGATTTCCGACGAGATCGTCGATCTCTTTTTTCGCGAGGGCGCGCGCGCCGGGCTGGATCCCTATCAGATCCGCGTCGCGTGCGAGACGCTGGCGACCACCAATCGGGTAGTGATTGCGGGCGAGGTGCGCGGCCCGAATCTCGGCGAAGCGGCGGTCAAGGAAGCGGCGCGCGCCGCAATCAAGGACATCGGGTACGAGCAGAACGGTTTTCATTGGCAGAACGCCACGGTCGAGGTTCTGCTCCACGCGCAATCCGCCGACATCGCCCAAGGCGTGGACGCCGCCGGGAACAAGGATGAGGGCGCCGGCGACCAGGGCATCATGTTCGGCTACGCCTGTCGTGAAACCCCGGAGTTGATGCCGGCGCCGCTCTACTATGCTCACAAGATCCTGCACGCCCTCTCGATCGCGCGCCGATCGGGCAGAGAAAAAACGCTGGGACCCGACGCCAAGAGCCAGGTGACCGTACGGTACGAGAACGGCAAGCCCGTCGAGGCGACGCAGATCGTGGTTTCCCATCAGCACATGGAAGAGAGCCTCACCTCCGAGGACATCGCACGCATCATTCGACCCTATGTCTTCGAGGCGCTGCCTGGAGAGTGGATAACCGGCAACACTGTCTGGCACGTCAATCCGACAGGCAAGTTTCATATTGGCGGTCCCGACGGCGACTGCGGCTTGACCGGCCGGAAGATCATCGTCGATACCTACGGCGGCGCGGCGCCCCACGGCGGCGGCGCATTTTCGGGCAAGGACCCGACCAAAGTCGATCGTTCGGCGGCCTATGCAGCGCGATACCTTGCGAAGAACGTGGTCGCGGCCGGGTTGGCCGAACGCTGCACCCTGCAACTTTCTTACGCCATCGGCGTCGCCAAGCCGCTTTCGATCTACGCCGACCTGCATGGGACCGGCCACATCGATGAGGCCAAGCTCGAACCGGCGTTGATGGATGCGATGAACCTGTCGCCGCGCGGCATTCGCGAGCACCTCGAGCTCAACAAGCCGATCTACGCGCGCACCTCCGCTTACGGACATTTCGGTCGCGCGCCCGACGCCGAGGGCGGCTTCTCGTGGGAGAAGACCGACCTGGCCGAGCAATTGCGAGGTCTGGCGTAATCGCCAAGTCCGTCTCCGCGCCGCTCGCAGTGAGCGGCGAATCCGACGCCGCCGAGCCCCGCTCGGGCAGGCGTCGGTTGGTTCATGGCCGCATCAGAGGCAAGACGTTACGCGCGCATCACACCCGCCTCGTCGCGGAACTGCTGCCGCGATTGCAGGTGGATACGGCGGCGTTCGCCGCCGGCGAGCCGCTGTTCGCGTTTCGCCCGCGCGAGGTCTGGCTCGAGATAGGTTTCGGCGGCGGCGAGCATCTCGTTGGCCAGGCGCGCGAACATCCCGATGTCGCCTTCGTCGGTTGCGAGCCCTTCGTCAATGGCGTCGCCAAGCTGCTGGCGGCGGTCGACGCGCAGGGGTTCGCCAACGTGCGCATCCACGCGGGCGACGCGCGCGGGCTGATCGAGGCGGCGCCGGCTGCGAGCCTGTCGCGCATATTCATCCTCTATCCCGATCCCTGGCCCAAACGTCGGCAGCACAAGCGGCGGCTGATAGATGAAGAAACAATCGCTGAGCTGGCGCGGGTCGCGCGTCCGGGCGCCGAATTGCGCTTTGCGACCGACATCGACGATTACGCCGGCTGGACGCTCCGGCGTTTCCTCGCTTCGCCTGATTTCAGATGGGACGCGCGCCGCGCCGACGACTGGCGAATCCCGTGGGAGGGATGGGCGCCGACGCGTTATGAGGCCAAGGCGCGCGCCGCTGGGCGTTCGTCGGCATATTTGACATTTCTGAGGCAATAACGTGCAAGACTTTCATGATGAAACTCGTCGTGATTCGTAAGCAATTGCTGGGTTAACCTGCGTAATGATTCGCAACGTCGAGGATCGACATGACCGACCATCCCGATCGCCGCACGGTCTTGAAAGGCGTCGCCGCTTCGGCGTTCGCGTTCGGCGGATTCGGCGAAGCCTTCGCCGCCGAAGGCCTGCAATATGACGAGCCGCAGCCGTTCTCTTACGACCTGTTCAAGGCGCGCGCCCGCGCCAACGCCCATGCGCCCTACGTACCGCCGACCCGCCCCGCGCCCGAGGTCGTGCAGAAGATCAACTACGAGGAATGGGGCAAGATCAAGTTTCGCATCGAAGACGCGCTGTTCGCCGACGGTCCGGGTCGTTTCCCGGTGAGTTTCTTCCATCTCGGCCTGTTCTTTCAGAAAGCCGTCGACATGCATGTCGTCGAAGGCGGGGTCTCGCGCCGGATCATCTACGATCAGTCCTATTTCGACATGCCCGCCGATTCGCCGGCGCGGCAATTGCCGAAGGGCGCGGGCTTCGCCGGCTTCAAGATCCAGGAATCGCGCACGGGGTCGCTCGACTGGAAGAAGAACGACTGGGTTGCCTTTCTCGGCGCCGCGTATTTTCGCGCGATCGGCGAACTGCGCCAATACGGGCTCTCGGCGCGGGGCGTCGCGCTCGACGTCGCCGTCGCGGACCGTCCCGAGGAATTTCCCGACTTCACCCAATTCTTCATCGACTCCAAGGAGGGGGAAGATTCGGTGCTGCTCTACGCGCTGATGGAGGGACCCTCGATCATCGGCGCCTATCGCTTCCAGATGCAGCGCGGCAAGGGCGTGATCATGGACATCGAGACGACGCTGTTCACCCGCGCCCCGATCTCGCGGTTCGGCATCGCGCCGCTGACCTCGATGTACTGGTTCTCCGAAACCAAGAAGGACACCGCGGCCGATTGGCGTCCCGAGGTGCACGATTCCGACGGCCTCAGCATGTGGACCGGCAGCGGCGAGCGGCTCTGGCGTCCGCTCAACAATCCGCCGCGCATCATGGTCTCGGCGTTCTCCGACAACAACCCGCGCGGCTTCGGGTTGTGCCAGCGCGACCGCGTCTTCGATCACTACCAGGACGGCGTCAATTACGACCGGAGGCCGACGCTCTGGGTCGAGCCGCTGCCGAGCGCGCAAGGGGAGGGCTGGGGCAAGGGCGCGATTCAGCTCTGCGAGATTCCGACCGACGACGAAATTCACGACAATATCGTCGCGATGTGGGTGCCTGAAAAACCCGTCCCCGCGGGGGCGGAACTGACGCTGGACTATCGTCTGTACTGGCTCGCCGACGAGCCGTTTCCGCCGAAGCTCGGCCGCTGCGTCGCCACGCGCCTCGGTCGCGGCGGCCAGCCCGGGCTGCCCCGCCCCAGGGGCGTGCGCAAGTTCGTGGTCGAGTTCATGGGCGGCCCGCTCGCGACGCTGCCCTTCGGCGTCAAGCCGGAAATGGTGACCACCGCTTCGCGCGGATCCTTTGGCGGCTATCGCATGGTCGAGGCGGTTCCCGACGACGTGCCCGGCCACTGGCGCATCGAGTTCGACTTCACGGTCGACGGCGGCGCCGACCCGGTCGAGATGCGCTGTTTCCTGCAGTCGGGCGGCCAGACGCTGACTGAGACGTGGATGTTCCAGTATCACCCGTTCTGAGCGGACGCTGCAAAGCGAGATTATTGCCCGGTTTTGTGGGATTCCAATGGCTTGCAGGTGGGAAAATTTCCGCCTGCCTCGTTTGCGAGGGCGATGGCTTGCGCTCCTTGAACCTCGCCCCGAGCGTTTTTACGGGCGCTCGGACCGTCGCTGGCAGCCACGCGTGAGTTGACCTGGCCGCGCTCCCAATCCTTCACCCCTGAGGCCTCGAAAAGTACTGCGGACACAGCCCATTCGGCTTAGCGGTAACGTCATGATTTCAACGTAGCACGAGTCATGTTTTTCGAAAAGAGAAAGAACGATAATTTTTGGTTTCAAGGAAAACACCAGAGCGGATCATCTGCCAGGCTCTCTACGGAAACAGCGGAATCAACACGGATAATAGGACAAGCCCGGCATCACGCACAGGCCGCGGAACGACGGCAACCGGGGTCGGTCGGAGGCCGGCGCTGAACTGAGGCGACGCCCCAAAAACTGATGACGCAAAGGCGACTTGCCCCGACTGTTGCCATTTCGACGGGCGCTCCCCGTTATTGCGAGCAGCGAAGCAATCCACTGCTCGAGGGCGAGTTTCGCCTGGCGTTTCAACCTGTGGTCAATCTGGTGGATAATCGAGTCTGCGCGTTCGAAGCGCTGCTGCGCTGGCAACACCCCGAACATGGGCTGTTGGCGCCGAGGGCTTTCATCCCCGCCGCCGAGGAGAGCGGTCTCATCGCACCGATCGGCGAATGGGTCCTTCGCGAGGCCTGCGCTGTCGCCTCGACTTGGCCCGGCCATATCGGCGTCGCGGTCAATCTGTCGCCGATCCAGTTCAGGAGGAACCGCAAGCTCGTCGAGCAAGTGAAATCGGCGCTCTCCGCCGCGGCGCTGCCGCCGGGCCGCCTCGAGCTCGAAATCACCGAGTCGGTTCTTCTCGCGGATGACGAAAGCGCGGTGCTCGTTCTGCGCGAGCTCAAGAAACTCGGGGTGAGAATCGCCCTGGACGACTTCGGAACTGGATATTCGTCGCTGAGCTACTTGCGTCGCTTTCCCTTCGACAAGATCAAGATCGACCGCACTTTCGTGCAAGAGTCCTCTGAGAACGCCGACAGCCTGGCTATCGTCAAAGCCGTCATCGCCCTCGGACGCAGCCTTGGAATGGCGACAGTGGCCGAAGGCGTCGAAACCGAGGCCCAGCTCGAAATCGTCAGCGAGCAAGGCTGCACGGAAGTCCAAGGGTATCTCTTCAGCGTGCCCCTGCCGGCCCAATTCGTGAACGAATTCGCGGCTCGGCTCAATCCGCGAAAATCAGCCCCGGAGGGAATCAAACGCGCCGGCTGAAATACCGGGTCCTTGCCGAATCGCGCGGCTCGACCCCGCCCGTGATGCCCGGCCTCGAGCTGAGCCTCGAAACAACTGCTACATCGCGATCTGCCAAGCCAGTGTGTCATTCACCCGAAAGCGGAGAGCCAGCCGTGGGGACACGCCGAAGCGACGGGATAAGCGGGGAAGCCGTCGAAGGGGGGCCCTGTAGCGTCGGCATTCGCAGCCTTCGCCGACAGACGGCCGCCCGTGTTCACGCCGTTCGGCGCCCTAGAATGTGCCCCGTTTCTTCCTTGCGCGGCCGGCGATACGGCCTAATTAACATGCGCGCGCGATGCAAGCCGCGCCCGGAGCGCCGCCATGACCCAGAAAGCCGTTTTGCTAGACAGGGGCGTGGTGCGCGTCAGCGGTGAGGACGCCGAGAGCTTCCTGCAGGGCGTGCTGACCAATGACGTAGAGAAGCTCGGCCCGCATGAGGCGCGCTACGCCGCGCTGCTGACGCCGCAGGGCAAGATTTTGTTCGATTTTCTCGTCGTGCGGCTGCCGGACGACGATGGCGCGGCCTTCGCGCTCGACTGCGCGGCGTCGCAGGCCGCCGATCTCGCCAAGCGGCTGCGCTTCTACAAGCTGCGAGCGAAAGTGGCGATTTCGGACGAGAGCGCCGACCATTGCGTGCTCGCCTATTGGGGCGGCAGGGGGGAAGGAAGCGAGCCCGGCGGCATCGCCTACGCCGACCCGCGCGCAGCAGAGGTCGGCTGGCGCGAGATATTGCCGCGCGCCAAGGGACTCGCGATCGGCGAGGCTGGTTTCTCGGACTACGAGGCGTTGCGCATTTCGCTCGGCGTCCCCAAGGGCGGCGTCGATTTCGTCTACGCCGACGCGTTCCCGCACGAGGCGAAATTGGACCTGCTGCACGGCGTCGATTTCGAGAAAGGCTGCTACGTCGGCCAGGAGGTCGTCTCGCGCATGAAGCACCGCGGCGGCGCCCGCAAGCGCGTCGTTCGCGTACGGCTCGACGGGGCGGCGCCTGCGCCGGGAACGCCGGTCATGGATGGCCAGCTGCCGGTCGGGACGCTGGGGTCTTCGGCCGGAGCGAGCGGGCTCGCGATGCTGCGGCTGGACCGGGTCGAAGACGCGAAGGTGGCGGGGCGGCGGCTCAGCGCGGGGGGCGTGGGTGTCGAGGTAGAAGCGGCCGCAAAGTGACGCGGTTCACGGTGACAGTGCACTTTATTTGATTGCCTCTGTCACGTCCCGCAAATCCTCAACCGCCTTCGACGGCCTCGCCGTCAACTGTTCGAACTCGCGCGTCTCGCAATCTCAGACGATCAAGACCCGAAACCCACGCGGTGCAAGGCGCGGATCGCATTGGCCTCGCGTGAAAGCCGCGCATGTAAGCGGCTGATTTCGCACCTGTCGCCACGTGTCCTATAGAGATATTTCTGACTTCGGGATTCGCGCGATTGGAAGCAGGATGTACGGTCCGGAAATTCTCGTCCGCACGCTTTCTAAGCAGACTCGCGAGGATACCGACGGCAATCGTTGGCAATACCACTCCCGAAGCGATCATCATTCAAAGGTCGCGTGTTGGGGCATTGTATTGGATCTACTCCACGCGTGCCCGTTACTGAGACGTCACGTCGGCCAAGGTCGTGTGCTTTTCGGCATCAATCACGAGATGAGGGACTTCGTGCACGACAGAAAGAAGAATCTCGATCTCGTCTTGTGTACCGCTTCCGGTGCGGGCGGGACGCCTTTCGGCCAGACATTGGAATCGATGGCGACCGATTGGAAAATCGAACTCACGCGAGACGAACGTGGCGCTCTAGCAGAACTTCCGGTCCTCCGGCGCGGGCCGGTCGGAAGCGTGCTGATGGCGCTAGAGGCGAAAGCGTGCATGACCGCGCACCAGCGCGCATTGCCTCGACTTTACGACGAACTCAATTCTTCGCACACCACCGTGCACGGCGCCAGCGATCAGGCGATCGCCGCGGGTTTTGCGATGATCAACATAGCGCCCCGCTATCTAAGCCCGGATCTCGACAAGAAGAACCGAGCCTCCAATCCTGTTTGGAGCGTTCACAATCAGCCACGCGATGCGACTCTCGCCGTGGACAAAATACACCAATTGCCAAAACGATCGAGGCCGGGGGACGTTGGTTACGACGCGTTTTCCATCGTCGTCATCAATTGTGCAAACGACGTCTCGCCGATCGAACTCGTCTCGACGCCGCCGGCTCCGAGCCGGGAGAGATTTTCTACTATGCCTCAATGCTTGATCGGCTCGCGCATATTTACGCGACGCGATTTAAAGATCTTTGAAAGTCTTCGCGTGAGAAGAGGAAGTTCAAGTGTTTCGCACTCCCATACGATAACTACACGAAAGCCTTCACGCCGTAGCGACCGGATCACTTTCGCGTCGCGTCGCCGGTTGGTCGCGAACTTGTCTCGCCAAAATGCCTCGTTGGCTTTGGGTACGGTCGCTCGCTTGCATCCGGTATGGTGATGCCAGAAGCAACCATGGACATAAAT
>DASXYQ010000058.1:0-10293 GCA_036502445.1 Roseiarcus sp.
TAGAAGATTGTTTCTTCGCTGGCGCTCGCACTCTCGATTCCTTTATTCACTGACGAGTCCTCGAGGTCTATAGTGACGGCAAACGGCGCGAAGGCAATGGAGGACGAGATGAAGGCCGATTCACTGAGCGCGCAACGATCCAGTCGCATCTGGCTGACGCCGGAAGCCTGCGATATCGAGGAATTCATCGCGCTCGTCGATCGGCGCGCCGATCCAGCGGACTATCCGCTCGCCGCGACGATGCAATCCAACGTGCCGATCTACGAGGGCCAGGAGATTCGCGTGGCCGCCGAGCATGAGGAGGCGCGGAAGGCGCTGATGGCGGAATGGGCCTGGGCGATGCGCGAGGGATCGGGCATCGTCGTGTTCCGCAACGCCTTCGCCGATCTCTCGGCGGTCGACGCCGCGAGCGAGGTGTTTTTCGCCATCATCGAGGAGCAGCGGCGGGAGAACAAGGCGAGCGGCGACCATTTCGCCAAGCCGGGCGCCAACGACCGCGTCTGGAACGCGCTGGAGAAGCTGGCCTTGCGCGCCCCGGAAGTGTTCGCACGCTATTACGCCAACGAGGCGATCGCGATGGTCTCGCAGGCGTGGCTCGGGACCGGCTACCAGGTCACCTCACAGGTCAATGTCGTCAATCCCGGCGGCGCCGCGCAATCGGCCCATCGCGACTATCACATGGGCTTCCAGACCGCCGAGGAGATCGCTGAGTTCCCCGCCCATGCGCATGAGCTCTCGCCGTTCCTGACGCTGCAAGGCGCGGTCGCTCATTGCGATATGCCGCTGGAGAGCGGGCCGACGCTCTATCTGCCGTTCTCGCAGACGTTCACGCCGGGCTATTTCGCCTACCGCAAGCCCGAATTCGCCGCCTGGTTCGACGCGCATCGGGTCCAGCTGCCGCTCGCCAAGGGCGACGCCGCGTTCTTCAATCCGGCGCTGTTCCACGCCGCCGGCCACAACAGGACGTCCGACATCAGGCGGATCGGCAATCTGCTGCAGGTCTCCTCGGCCTACGGCCGCGCGATGGAATCGGTCGATCGCGCCGCCATGGCCAAAGCGCTCTACCCTGCCCTGCGCGCCGCTTCGGGCATGAGCCCCCGCGCGATCGCCAACGTCATCGCCGCCTCGGTGGAAGGCTACGCCTTCCCCACCAACCTCGACCGCGACCCCCCGATCGGCGGCCTCGCGCCGCAGACGCAGGCGCAACTGATTGGACAAGCGCTGGCCGAGAGCTGGCAGCCGGACGCGTTCGCAAAGGCGGTGGACGAGCACGCGGGGCGAAGGCTGACGTAGGAGACGCCGATAACAACGAGGGTGACCTGCGTGGGAGACCTGCTGCCACCGTTACAATTTTATCGACCCTCTCCATCGCGAGCAGAGAGAAGCCTGCTAGTCAAAATGCCGCGCCGAATATCCAAGACCCGCGCTCTCGACCCATTCACGATGTGGCGCATGCGGCGGAGGTGAATGGCTGGAACGTGCTGAGCCACTGGCGGCGCCGTGGCCGTCTTTCATTGCGCGCAAAACCGCTACCGCAGCGCTGACGAACGGAGTATTTGAGTTAGACGGCGGGAGGCTAGACTCGTTTGACCAGCGAATCCATCGTCGAGCCAGCGGCGTCACCGCCGGCGAAATCCCGCTGGGGCGTGTTCGCCAACACGGCCTTCACGGTCATTCTCATCGCAAGCTCGGTGTCAGCCATCGGGGACGCGATGTTCGACACAGCTTCGAGCTGGCTCATGACCAGCCTCAATCCCAATCCGCTGATGGTGTCGGCGGTGCAGATCGCCATCACGCTGCCGATGTTCCTATTGACCTTGCCTGCCGGCGCGATTGCCGACATCTTCGACCCCCGCAAGTTGTTGATTGGCGTCCAGGTGTTTGTCGCGATCATCGCCATCGCCTTCGCGGCGGCGATCTGGTTGAATTGGCATACGCCGAGCCTGCTGTTGACAGCCACGTTTCTGCTCGGAGTGGGCGGCGCGTTGGCCGCGCCGGCTTGGCAGCTCATTGCGCCGATGCTCGTGCCGAGGCAGGAACTCGACAACGCAATCGCAGTCAACAACGCAAGCTACAACCTCTGCCGCGCGATCGGTCCGGCGATCGGGGGGCTGGCGATCGCGGCTTTCGGCGTCGATTTTCCGTTCTGGATCAATGCTCTGAGCTTCTTGGCGATCGTTGCGGCGCTTGTCTGGTGGCGACCCCCGCTGAGGGAAGTCGAGCATCTTCCCGCCGAACGCTTGATGAACGCGGTTCGCTCAGGTCTGCGTTACGCCCGAAATAATCGCGACATTGATTCGACGCTGATCCGCACAATCGCATTCTTCCCGTTTGCTTGCTCCTATAGCGCCCTTCTCCCCTTGATAGCGCGCGCTCAGACGCACAACGGACCGCAGGTCTTTGGCCTGTTGATGGGCGTGATCGGGCTGGGTTCGATAGCTGCGTCGTTTTGTCTTGGCAAATTGAAGGAACGCCTCGGCCCAGACAGCATCGCGGCCGTTGGCACGATCGGCACGATCCTGGCGCTTGTGCTGTTTGCCGCTGCCAGAGAGCCATTCGTCGCAATCGCCGCGTGCTTCATCGCCGGAGCGTCGTTGATCATTGTAATGACCACTCTGTTCATGTCCGCGCAAGTGGCGCTTCCGGAATGGGTTCGCGGGCGCGGTTTGGCCATTTTTCTGACGGTCTACTTCGGCGCGGTGACCCTCGGCAGCGCGGTTTGGGGCAAGATTGCGAGCCTCGAAGGGCTTTCGGCGGCGCTTTATATTTCCGCGGCTGGCGCGTTGCTGGGGATGGTTTCGACTTGGAGCTGGAAACTTCAGACCGGCGCGGCGCGCGATCTGACCCCGGCCCTGCATTGGCGCAAACCTTCCTTCGTGTATTCTGTGGAGAACGACCAGGGACCGGTCCTCGTCATAGTTGAATACAGCATAGACACGAAAGACCGGGAGCCGTTTCTCGCCCTCATACGGGAAATTGGGAGCGAGCGCAGGCGCGACGGCGCCTATGCGTGGAATGTCTTCGAAGACCCTGTGACGGTCGGGAGGATAGTGGAGACGTGCCTGATCCAGTCCGTGTTGGAATACGAGCATTCTCGCATCCGTGTGACCAACGCCGATCGCCTGATCGAAGTGGAAGCGGACCAGTTTCTAAAGGAGCCTCAGAAAGTGACTTTTCTTGTCGCTGCGAAGCGCGTTCGACACGGTTGGAGAAAACTGCATTCTGCATAGGGTGGGGGAATTCGTGACCCCGGCCTCAGGGGAATCGGGTCTCGCCTCGACTTCGCTGAGGAAAGCGTAAGAGGGGCAGACTTGCAAGAGTCGCCCGCGTTTTCCCCGGCGCGACCCGGGCGATTGTTGGCGCCATGTCGATCACACTCACACCGGAACAGGAAGCTTGGTTCGAGGAGATGTCGCGGCCGGCGATTTCCGACCGGAGCCACAGCGCGTCTGGCGCCATCGAAATAAAGGCTCGGTTGATTATTTTATTATCCACCGTCGAGACGATCTTTGGGGTCCGATTGAAAACATCGGGAGCAAGCGCCCAATTCCCTGCTCCGCAGAATGAATTCCCTGCTCGCGCGAAATAATTCCCTGCTCCCCGCTTAGGGAATTTATTTGCAAAACACTGAATACGCGGATGTTTTCGAGACGGATTCTCGCGAAAAGAGGCTGAATCGAAGAAATTCCCTGCATTTTTCCCTGCCAGCAGGGAATTTGGCCCATCTGGAGAGTGTAGAATATAATTCGGATGCGAGCCGCCAAGGAGCCGACGGTCTTGAACGGAGAGATGCTCGAAAAACATGCATCATGCTCGCGACGGCGGGCATCTGCTGCGCGCCTGCGCGCAGAAACCCGAACGTCCCGCGCCGTCGCCTCGTGATCACCCTCGCAAAGCCTGCGCCCTACCCCGCCCTTACCGTAACCACCTCCGCCTCGGCGCCGCGTAGGATCGCCATCTTCGCCGCGCCGGTCATCGCCGAGCCGCCGTCGAGGTTGAGGCGGAAGCGGTCGATCTGATCGGCGTGCGCGGGGTGTCGCTTCGCGTCGTTCGGGGTGTGGCCGTGCACGACGAAATAGCCGTCCCAGCCGCCGGGGCCGGGGTCATGGCCGAGGAAGGGGCCGCGCACCCACGCCCAGTGGCGGTCCTCGTCGAGGCGAGCGAGCGGCGTGTTCCAGGGCGCGGCGAGGAAGGATTCCAGCGGAAAGCGCGGGTTGACGCCGGCGTGGACGAACAGAACTTCTCCCGAGCGTGAGTGCGGCGCCAGGTCTTCCAGCCAGCGCTCGATCTTGACCGGCAGGCTCGCGCGCGCGGCTTCCAGAAGTTCGGGAAGACTGGCGGGCGGGCGATCGGCGTCGACGAATTCTGTGAGGACCTCGTCGCCGCCGTTGAGCATCCACGTTCGCAGCGCGTCGATGGCGACCCGGCTGGGCGTGGCGCGGTCGAGCGCCATGCGCATCATCGTCTCGTGATTGCCCATCAGCGCGATCGTCTCGTCGGCGCCGATGAAGGCGCGGGCGGCGACCGAGAGCTCGATCGCGCCGAGGCTATCGGGCCCGCGGTCGATGAGATCGCCGAGGAAGACGATCTTTCGCCGCGGCTCCCGCCGCGGCGCGTCGCTCGCCGTGTCGAGCAGCGCGGCGAGCAGGTCCGGGCGCCCGTGAATGTCGCCGATCGCGAAAATCTCGGCCTCTGGCTCGATCGTGCGAGGCAGCGCGAAGACCTCTCTTTCCATGCGAATGGACATGCGGCGCCCTGTCTCCGGCTCGAACGCGATTGCGCTATCGAACGAAGCCGCGATAGCATGTGCGCATGTTCCTGACCTTCTTCACCGAATTACGGCGGGCGCGCGTCCCCGTGACGCCGCGCGAATATCTCGACCTCGTGCGGGCGCTCGAACTGGATGTCGCCGACCATGGAATCGAGGATTTCTACCGGCTGGCGCGCGCGACGCTGGTCAAGGACGAGCGGCAGCTGGACAAGTTCGATCTCGTCTTCGCCTCGGTGTTCAAGGGCATATTGTCGTTGAGCGAGGCCGTCGAGGCGGTCGAGTTGCCCGAGGAATGGTTGCGCAAGTTGGCCGAGAAGTTTCTGACGCCCGAAGAACGCGCGGAGATCGAGAAGGTCGGCTTCGAAAAGTTGATGGAGACCCTGCGACAGAGGCTCGCCGAACAAAAGGGGCGGCATCAGGGCGGCTCGAAATGGATCGGCACGGGCGGAACCTCGCCGTTCGGCGCCTATGGCGATCATCCCGAGGGGGTGCGGATCGGCCAGGACAAGAGCCGCCGCGGCAGCGCGGTGAAGGTCTGGGACAAGCGGGAGTTCAAGGATTTCGCCGGCGACGAGGCGCTGGGGCCGCGCAACATTCGCATCGCGCTGCGGCGGCTGCGGCGCTTCGCGCGCGAGGGGGCCGAGGACGAACTGGACCTCGACGGCACGATCCGCTCCACCGCCGACAAGGGCTATATCGACGTCAAGCTCAGGCCCGAACGGCGCAATGCCGTCAAGGTGCTGCTGTTTCTCGACGTCGGCGGCTCGATGGATTGGCACGTCGAGACCGCGCAGGCGCTGTTCTCCGCCGCGCGGCTGCAATTCAAGCGGCTCGAGCATTTCTATTTCCACAATTGTCTCTACGAGAGCGTCTGGCGCGACAATCGCCGCCGCTTCGACGAGCGCACGCCGACCGCCGGCCTGCTCAACGCGTACGGCCGCGACCACCGCGCCATCTTCGTCGGCGACGCTTCGATGAGCCCGCATGAAATCCTGGCGCCGGGGGGATCGGTGGAGCATCTCAACCCCGAGCCCGGGGCGACCTGGCTGAAGCGGGTGGTCGAGGCTTGGCCGCGCAGCGTCTGGATCAACCCGACGCCGCCGACCCAATGGGACTATTCGCACTCGACCCGAATCATATCGTCGCTGTTCGGCGATCGAATGTTCGCGCTGACGCCCGACGGCCTGGAAGCGGCGATGCGGACGCTGTCGCACTAGCTGCGCGTTCCCTTCCCCCCTTGTGGGGAAGGGGTTCCCTCGCATCCGCCTGCGTCATTCGCGGACGACCAGCACCGAGCATTGCGCGTGGCGAACGATCGTCTTGGCGTTCGAGCCCAACAAATAATCCGACATCACGGGTCGATGCGAGCCGACGACGATGAGATCGGCGCGCCATTCCGTCGCCTCGCGCAACAGCTCGTGGTAGACCCCGCCGCTGACCACCACTTGCGAAAGCCGGTCCTTCGGCAGCTCGATCTCGGCCGCGATCGCCGCGAGCGCCTCGCGCGCACGGCCTTCCTGCTCCTCGTCGAAATCGGCCGGCACGTATTCCATGAAGGTCGCCGGCAGCAGCGGCTGCACATTGACGAGCCTGAGTTCGCCGCCGCTGGCCTCTGCGAGTTCGAGCGCTTCCGGCAGGCCCTTTGGACGCGGCGCGGCTTCGGCGAGATCGACCGCCAGGATGATTCGGTGAAACATGGGAAACTCCTTTCCCGCGCCGCTCGGGCGGCGGGCCGGCAGCTTATGCCCAGCTTTGTTCCCGCGGCAACGACTCGCATCGATCTTGCATGGAGATGAGGCTCTCGCGCGATTCGGAGTAGTCATTGTTCCGAAACGATCTCATCGCTATAAGGGCGCCAACTCGAGGCCAAGGGGAAGCCATTGCCATGGGCGTAATCGGCGTTATCGCGGACGGCTATAAACCTTCGGACGAAGAGCCGTTCATGAACGACCGCCAGAAGGAATATTTTCGGCGGAAGCTGATCACCTGGCGCGATTCGATAATCGCGGAGAGCAAGGAGACCCTCGCCGCTTTACAAAACGAAAGCGAAAATCATCCCGATATCGCCGATCGCGCGTCTTCGGAGACCGACCGGGCGATAGAACTCAGGGCGCGCGACAGGCAGCGCAAAGTCATCGGCAAGATCGAGGCCGCGCTCGCGCGAATCGAGGACGGCAGTTACGGCTATTGCAGCGAGACAGGCGAGCCGATCTCGTTGCGTCGTCTCGACGCGAGGCCGATCGCCACGCTTTCGGTCGAGGCGCAAGAGCGGCATGAACGGCGCGAGAAAATCTACCGCGACGAGTGAGAAGGCCTAGGGAGCCGCGGCTGTGGAGCGCGTGCGAAGGCGACGCCGAACAACAAATGAATCAAACTCGCGGTTAGCGGCGACGACCGAACACGGGCCGCGCTTTACGAACATGTGTCATGCTCGCGAACGCGAGCATCCAGAATACGACGACGCTGCAAGGCTTGCTTTGCACCGCTTTCGGCGGCTTCCCGGCTGATGTCGTCGCTTCGTCGTATCCCACGGCTGGATACCCGCTTTCGCGGGTATGACACATGCTGGCTTGGCCAGTCGCGGTGCAGCAGTAGTTCGAGGCGTCGCCGAAGGCTAGGAATCGCGCCCGAGCAAACGCGCCATTTCGGCTTCCAGCGACTCGGGCTCCACAATGTCCTGGTCTGATTTCTTGGGCGCGTCGGCGGCTGGCTCCGGAGACGGCGGCGGCGGAGGAGTTGGCGTCGCCGAAAACTGCGGGGGCTTTGGCGCGGCCGGCTGATTGGGCGGCGGCGGTTTGGGCGCGTCGGCTTGCGGTTCGGGTTTCGGCGCGGAAGGCTGGGGACGCGACCAGGAGGGGGCCGCTACGATGGGCGGCGGCAGGGGCGGCCGGGCGACCGGCGCGGGGCGGGCCGGCGCGGGCTTCGGCGGCGCGGCGGCGGCCGGCGTCGCGGGGTTCGGCGTCTCGGCCCTGGGTCCGGGGTTCGGCGTCTCCGCCTTGGGCTCGGGGTTCTCGACCTTGGGCTCGGGGTTGGTCGGCTCGGTCTTGGGCGGCGGGACCTGCGCGGCGGGGGCTGGCGGCGCGACCGGGTTCGGCGCCGCCCGAACCGGCGTCGAAGGCCGGGCCGGCGGGGCGGGTTCCGGCGATCGCTCGGGCGGCTTGGGCTGCGCCGGCTCGGGGCGGCGAACGATCGGTTCCCGCACGGGTTCTCCGACAACCGGCGCAGGCGCTGCGGACCGAGGCGGTACCGGCTCCGCCGGGATGGCGGCCGGCTTGGGCGCGCGTGCGGGATTCGCGGGTAGCGGAGTCGGCGCTGGAGGCGCGCTCGCCGCGGTGGCGACCGGCAGGGCGGGCGGCTGTTTCGCGGTCGGAGCTTCCCTATCGCGCAGGGGCGCCGTGGCCGCCGCGGCCACGCGGACGATCTGCGATTCCACGACAACGTCGTTGGGACCGCCGATCATCAGGAGGTGTTCGACGCTGTCGCGCCGAACCAGCACCAGCTGACGCTGGCCGTCGAGCCAGAAGGCGTCGACCAGGCCGAGCCGCGGCTGTCGGGCTCGTCCCCCGCCCGGCAAACGCAGTCTATGCCCAAAAACGAGTCGGTAGAGGAAAAACAGAATCAGCAGCGCCACGATCAAGCCGACGAAAATCGCCACGATCAGAGGCGCACGGCTGTCCGGCGAGAAAAAATTGGCTATCCATTGCGGCATATAACCCGACCTTGGCGACTACGCGTCCTTCCCCCCGTCGAATCCTCGTCCGCGGCGGCGACAGGCGTCACTATCAGACAGAGCACGCGAAGGCGACCCGAGAGTTGAGCTTCGCCTCTGAAAACAGTGGAGTAGCCGGAATAGGCAGAAACCGGGGCCAATTTGTGGACGGCCGCGATATTATAGTCGCGGGCGCGCCCTGAGTCGCGGGATCGCGCGGCCCCACGCGACGTCTCGCCGCGGGTCATTGCCAAGCGTTGCGCGCCGACGCATGTTCGCGCGGCCCGAGAATCGGTGGACGCGCCGAGGCGGGTATGCGCCGCGAGGTCTCAATTCGGGGAAGGAACGGCTGAGTATGCACCCAGCGTCGACGCCCGCCGCCGCCGTCGATCAAGTCGAACGCGCGACGAAACCAGGCCTGCTCCTGCTACTGCTCGTCTGCCTTGTGGTCGCGGTCGGCGCCCTGATCATGTTGCCCGGGGAGATCGGCCGCAAGGCGGTGTCGTCGATCATCGCGGTATTGGCTATCTTCGGCGTGTTCGGGCTCTTGATGTACGCCTTCGGCCTGCTTCAATTCGGGGGCCGCGCCGGCCGGCTGGACGCCACGAAGGCGATCGCGGACAGCAACGACGATGGCCTGATCGTCACCGACGCCCATGCGCGCGTGCTCTACGCCAACCACGCCTATCGCACCCTCTCCGCCGCCAAGGGCGCGGCGGATCTGCGCCCCGTCGAGCGGCTGTTTTCGGGCGCGCCCGACGTTTCCGAAGCGATCTATCGTCTTGCGCAAGCGGCCCGCACCCACAAACGCGGCGTCGAGGAATTGCGCATCGCGCCGCCGCTGATCGGCGAAGGCGGCGCGGCCTGGTATCGCGTCCGGGTGCGCCCGCTCGAAGGCATCCCGAAAGACCACGCGACGCTCTGGACCGTCTCGGACATCACGCGCGAACGCGAACGGCACGAAAGCTTTTTTCAAGACCTGCAGCATGTGATCGACTATCTCGACCACGCGCCCGCCGGCTTTTTCTCGGCGGAGCCAGACGGCTCGATCGCCTACATGAATGCGACGCTCGCCGGGCGGCTCGACTATGATCTCGCTCAATTCGCTGCCGGCCAGCTCAAACTGCCGGATATCGTGGCCGCCGACGGCGCGTCGCTGATATCGGTCGTTTCCGGCCGGCCAGGGGAAGTGACGACCGAGCAGTTCGACGTCGATCTGAAACACCGACGGGGCCGCTTCCTGCCCGTCCGCATTCTCCACCGCGTCGCGTTCTCCAGCGAGGGTCTTCCCGGCCCTTCGCGTACGCTGGTGCTCGATCGAGGCCCGAGCGAGACCAAGGGCGAGGATGTGCGCGCCGCCGAGGCCAGGTTCGCGCGAATCTTCAATTCGACGCCGATGGCGATCGCCACGGTGGACGCGAACGGATTCGTGCGACGATCCAACGGCGCTTTTGCGCGTCTGGCGCCCGGGGCTCTGCAGCCGGCGCCCGGGGAGGTCCGGCCCTCGATCTTTCGCGGCGTCGCGGAGCGCGACCATGCCGGTCTCCGCGCGGCGATCGCGGCGGCGAGCGAAGGCAAAGGTGAAATCTCGCCGGTCGATGCGGCGATCCAGGGTGAGGGCGCGCGGTCGGCGCGCTTTTTCGTTTCGGCCGATGCGCACAGCGGCGAGGACGCCAGCGCGATCGTGTTCGCGCTCGACACCACCGAACAGCGCACGCTGCAGGAAAACTTCGCCCAGAGCCAAAAGATGCAGGCGATCGGTCAGCTCGCCGGCGGCATCGCGCACGACTTCAACAACGTCCTGACCGCGATC
>DASXYQ010000059.1:0-2162 GCA_036502445.1 Roseiarcus sp.
GCCTTCTCCGTGCTGGTCGCCTTTACCGTGATCGGCGTATTCTTGTTCCGCATCCGCGACCGGTTCGATACGGTCGACGCGCAAGCGCTCGATCGGTTCCAGGGGGACCGCCGTTGACAATGCCCGCTTTTGACGGCGTGACGGCGATCCTCGTGCTGCCGGCCGCGACCGCCGCCCTGCTGGCGCTGATCCCCTCCTATCGGCTCTCGGCGACGATCAACATCGTTTCCTCGCTGGCGACGCTGGTACTGGCGGTTTCGTTTTTCTGGGTCAAACCCTCGACCGGACCTTATTTCCTCGTCGACGATCTCAACATCGTCTTCATCGTGCTCAACACGTTCGTCGCCTTTACGACCAGCGTCTTTAGCGCGAGCTATATCTCGCATGAGCTCGAGGCCGGCCGCCTGACGCCGCTGCATCTGCGTTTCTATCACGCGATGTACCAGATATTGCTGTTCGCGATGAACCTCGCACTGGTCGCCAACAATATCGGCCTGATGTGGGTGGCGATCGAAATGGCGACGCTGACGACGGTCGCGATGGTTGGGATCTATCGCACGCAGGAGGCGATCGAGGCGGCCTGGAAATATTTTATCCTCGGCAGCGTCGGCATCGCGCTCGCCCTGTTCGGGACGATCCTCGTCTATATGGCGGCGCGACCGATCGTCGGGGAAGGACTGGACGGCATGGTCTGGACCACGCTGATCGCGCACGTCGCAGAGTTCGATCCTGCGTTGCTCAATCTGGCCTTCGTGTTCCTGATGCTGGGTTACGGCACCAAGGTCGGCCTCGCGCCGTTGCACGCCTGGTTGCCCGACGCACATGCCGAAGGCCCGACGCCGATTTCGGCGGTGCTATCGGGGCTGCTGCTCAACGTGGCGCTGTATGCGGTGCTGCGGTTCAAGTTGCTGCTCGACGCCAATCCGGGCGCGATCGCACCGGGCCCGTTGATGGCGACGCTCGGCTTGGTCTCGCTGATCTTCGCCGCCTTCATGCTGTACCGCAGGCGCGACATCAAACGCCTGTTCGCGTTCTCCTCGATCGAGCATATGGGCATCATCGTCTTCGCGTTCGGCATGGGCGGAGCTCTCGCCAATTTCGCGGGGCTCTTGCACATGACGATGCACAGCCTGACCAAATCGGCGATCTTCTTCACCGTGGGTCATATCGCGCAGGTCAAGGGCACACAGAGGATCGCCGACATCACCGGCCTTACCGTAAGTCAACCCTGGCTGGGCTGGAGCCTCGTCGTCGGCGTGTTTGCGATCGCGGGTCTGCCGCCACTGGGCGTCTTCATGAGCGAGTTCCTCGTCGTCACCTCGACCTTCGCCCGCTCGCCCGTGCTGGCGCTGCTGCTCGTCTTCGGCCTCCTCGTCGCATTCGGCGCCCTCATGCTGCGCTTGCAGGGCATGGCGTTCGGCGAGCCGACGGGCGGCGACAGCCCTTCGACCGCGTCCGCGCTGCCGATCGGCGCGCATTTCGGCCTCGTGCTGCTCGCCGGCATTTATCCGCCGCCGCCGCTGGTCGCCTGGTTCCAGCACGTCGCTGCAATGTTGCGGTGAGGGGGGCGGCATGACCGAGCCTCGCGACCCCGCGACGGAAGACTGGATCACCGCGGCGCGGCGCCTCGCCGCTGGTCAGGCGACGCTCGTAAGTCTCTGGGGAGACGTAGGATGCGTGCGGATGGCGCTGCACGACCACGGGCGCGCCGATCTGACGACGCTGACGCTGCCCTGCGCCGATGGCGCATTCCCGTCCGTCGGCGCCGCGCATCCGCCCGCCATCCGGCTGGAGCGGGCGATCGTCGATCTCTTCGGTTACCTTGCGACCGGCGCGCCGGACGCGCGGCCCTGGCTCGATCATGGCCGTTGGCCGATTCACGCACCGCTCGGCGCGGCGCCGGTCAACGACGCGCCGGCCGCGGGCTACGCCTTCCTCGCTGCGGAGGGGTCGGGCCTGCATCAGATTCCCGTCGGCCCGGTACATGCGGGGATCATCGAGCCCGGACATTTCCGCTTCCACGCCAGCGGCGAGACGGTCGTGCGATTGGAGGCTCGGCTCGGCTATGTCCACAAGGGCGTCAATAGGCTCATGCGCGGGGCAAACCTGGAGCGCGGCGCGCAACTGGCGGCGCGCGTCAGCGGCGACAGCACGGTCGCCTA
>DASXYQ010000060.1:0-6393 GCA_036502445.1 Roseiarcus sp.
GAGTGAAGTCGTGCAAACCGCTAAATTGCGGGCTTCCTCACGCATCTTGACCGCCGCTTCCTCGGGGCGGAAATTCGCCCTATGTCGAAAATCTTTACTTAGATCGGGGCGCACGCCCGAGCGGAGGAGCGGCATGCGGTGGCTGATGCGTTGGCTCCGACGTCTGCTGGTATTCGCCCTCGGGGCGGCGACGGTTTGGCTGATCGCCTTCGTAATTTTCCGCGCCGCGGACCGTCGTCTGCCCCTCGCGCTTGCCGTCGCCGCGACCTATGGCATCGCGGCCTATGTGATCCTGCCGCGCGCGATCCGTATCGGTCTGCGCATTTTGCAACGGGGGCGAGTTCCCAGTTACACGATCACGGGCGACGGCCTGCCGGGCGACCCCGTAAATCTCGCTCTGATCGGGACGATGTCGCAACTTCGGAGCGCCTTCGCGGCGGCAGGCTGGTCGGAAGCCGATGCCTTGGGCTTCGCCAGTTCGTGGCGGATGGTCCGGGCCTTCCTCCTCAACGCGCCTTACCCTACCGCGCCCTTCAGCACGCTCTACCTCTTTGGCCGAGGACAAGACGTTGGCTTCCAACTGCCGATTGGCGACAGCCCCCGCAAGCGGCGCCACGTTCGCTTCTGGGGACTGCCGCTCGATCGCGCCGAGGAGACCCTCGATACCCCTTCGTTCTGGCTCGACGTGCATCGTCCCGCCGAGGACGAGCGGGTCCTGTGGGTCGGAGCCGTCACAAAGGACACCGGAATTTCACTGACCCGACTGAGCTTCCAGATCACCCACGCCACGGACGCCGATACGAACGAGGAGCGCGACTTCATCATCGCCGAGCTTCAGCGCTACGACGTCGTCGCGAATGTCCGAACGCATTTCCCGGGCACGCGCCTCTCACTCGGACGAGTGAACCGCTATGTGACCGACGGGGTCGTCGCAGTGGCTGAAGTCAGGCTGTCGCCCGGCTGAGCGCAAAAGCTCGCTCGTTGGCGCCCTGGCGGTTTACCCTTCGTGCGTCTCATGCACGGCCGCCGCCCCGCGCTTCCAGTAACCGGCGGCCTTGATGCGCTTTCGATCGAAGTGGCGTCCGTCCACCAGGTGCGAGCGCACGAGCTTGGCGACGGACGACTCGCAGGCAACCCACGCATAGACGTCGCCGCCGCCGGTCAGATTCGCGGAGCGAACGGCCGCGAGGAGAGCTTCGCCCGCGGGCGCGCCGCTTCGGTGAACCCAAGTCAGTTCGAGATCGGCGGCGCTTTCCAGGTTCAGCTCGTGCCCGGGCCCTTCGATTTCTGCGAAGACGCGCGCGCGGACGCCGCCGGGCAATTCCTCGAGCCGCCGGGCGATCGCCGGGATCGCGGTTTCGTCGCCGATCAGGACGTGCGTTCGAAAGCCTTTGGGCACGATCATCGACCCGCGAGGGCCGCCGACACCGAGATAGTCGCCCTGCTGGGCGTTCGCCGCCCAGGCCGTCGCCGGACCGGCGTCGTGAAGGACGAAATCGATGGTGAGTTCGCCAGCCTCGGCGTCATACTTCCTGGGCGTGAAGTCCCTCGCCGCCGGACGTTCCGCGCCTTCCGGGAACGCCAGGCCTTCCGGCTCCGCCGTTGGCAGCAGCGGTTCTCTGGCGCCCGGCGCTGGAAGGAAAATCTTCACGTGGTCGTCGAACCCCGCGCTCGTGAAGCCGGCGAGGTCGCCGCCGAGCACAATGCGGACCATCGAGGGTGAAAGCCGCTCCGACCGGCGCACCTCGAGCCTGCGCATTTTCACCTCGTGGCGGACCCTCGTGACGACCCGGTCGCCGGCAGGGCTCTCGACCGACGGGGCGTGAGATGGAACCGAGGACATCCGATATCGCCTTCCTGTTGCGTGTTCGCTCCGCTGCCCGCTACCGCGAAAAGCTCAAAAGTTGCAAGCGCGCCCAGGATGGCGCTCGCTCTGACGCCAACGCGCGTCATACCCGCGAAAGCGGGTATCCAGACGCGGGGACACGACGAGGCGCAGCCATGCGGGAAACGAGGCGGCAACGGCGCCGTGCAACTCCTGAAAGTCGTGGCGTCCTGGATCCTCGCGTTCGCGAGGATGACGATCGGGAAGGTCCACGCCTCGTGTGACTCGGACCACCTCGAGTTAGCGTCCGCGCGCCATTCGCGAGGATGATCCGCAGCGCTAGTGGAGCCGCGATTTCAGCTCGGAGATCTCGCGCGTCACGAGTTGCTCGCCGGCGGCGCCCTGCGTCTCGCGGCGCAGCACGATTTCGGCGGCCCGGGCGGAATGGTCGGCGGCGGCGGCGCGCACCTCGGCGGCCGCTTGGACTTCCGCGAGCGCGATTTTCGCCTCGGCCTGCTTGGTGCGGCGCACGACGAACTCCTCCATCCTCGCGGCCGCGTCCTTGGCGAGGGCCTCGGCCTGCGCGCGCGCCTCGGCGACTATCGCGGCGGCGGCGGCTTCCGCCTGGGCGGTTTTCTTTTCGAAACTCTCGAGCAGCGCGACGGCTTCCGCGCGCAGCTTGGCGGCTTGCGCGAGTTCGTCGGCGATCGCGGCGCCGCGCGCGTCGAGCCCCTTCAGGATCATGCGATGCACGCCGAAATAGCCCAGTATGCATAGGAAGACGACGAAGCCGGCCAGGACGAAAAATTCGGCGCCGAATTCCATCTTCAGGCTCCCGCTGCTTTCGGCTTCGCCGCTTCCACGGCGCTCGCGACCACGCCGGGGTCCACCGCCCGACCGATCAGGCGCTCGACGATCGCGGCGGTCGCGTCCTTCGCTATATCGGCGACATTCGACATGGCCCGGTCGCGCGTCGCCGCGATCTGCGCTTCGGCGGCCGCGAGCTTGGCGCTCAACTCCTCTTCGAGCGCCTTGCGCCTGGCTTCAGCCTCGGCGGCGAGCTTGTCGCGCGTCGCCTGGGCGAGGCTGTGGGCCTTCGCGCGCGCATCGGCCAGCGCCTTTTCGTGCGCGGCCGCGGCGGCGTCGGCCTTCTGCTGCATCGCCGTGGCTTCGTCGAGGTCCTTGGCGATCCGCGCCTTGCGCGCCTCGATGATGGCCCCGACGCCGGGCAGAAACCGCCTCGACATGTAGTAGTAGAGCGCGCCGAAGCTGATCGCCAGCCACAGCAGCTGCGAGGGAAAGGTGCTCGGATCGAAAGGCGGAAAGTTCGCGTGGCCGGACTCGTGGCCGACTTCGGCCTGCGTAGCCGGACCGGCCGGGGTCTGCGGATTATTGGCCATCTCGGGTCGAACGCCTCCGGGTCGAATGCCCTGCGACGGGAAAGCGCCGACGCGCGATCCCGGCTCGGGGAATGAGAAGCCTCAGACGGCGAACAAGAGCAGGAACGCGATCAGCAGCGCGAAAATGCCGAGCGCCTCGGTTACCGCGAAGCCGAAGATCAAGCGGCCGAACTGGCCCTCGACCGCCGACGGATTGCGCAGGGCGCCGTTCAGAAACTGGCCGAACAGCGTGCCGACGCCGATGCCGGCGGCGCCGGTTCCGATCGCGGCGAGGCCCGCGCCGATGTATTTCGCGGCGACGGCGAGGTTGGCGGCATCCATCAAAAGCTCCTGATTTTTCGTTCGTTGGCGGCGTGGGGAAGGAAGGGCCGTTCAGTGGCCGGGATGAAGCGCGTCGTTGAGATACATGCAGGTCAGCATGGCGAACACATAGGCCTGCAGGAACGCGACCAGAAATTCGAGCGCCTCGATCCCGACCGTCATCGCGAATGGCAGGACCGCGAGCGCCTTGAACACGGCGCTGGCGCCGAGCAGCATCACCACGAACGCGCCGAACACGTACAGCGTGATGTGCCCGGCGAGCATGTTCGCAAACAGACGCACCGAATGGCTCACCGGGCGGGAGAGAAACGAGATGATCTCGATCGCGACGACCAGCGGCAGAATTGCGATCGGAACTCCGGCAGGCACGAACAGCTTGAAGAAATGCAGCCCGTGCTCCGCGATGCCGACGATCACCACGGTGAAGAACACCAAGAGGGCGAGCGCAACGGTGATGATGATGTGACTCGTGACCGAGAACGAAAAGGGGATCAGCGCGAGCAGATTCAGGATCAGCACGAACATGAAGATGCAGAACACCATCGGGAAAAACCGCATCCCGGTCTCGCCCGCCGCCGAGCGCACCATTCCGGCGATGAATTCGTAGGCCATTTCGGCCATCGCCTGCATGCGGGTGGGAACGGTCGCGCCGCCCCGCGCGGCGACCGCCATCAGGGCGCAGGCGAGCGCAACTGCGATCAGCATGAAGAGGGCGGAATTGGTCAGCGAGATATTGTAACCGCCCTGGGTGATCACGTGGCCGTCGGCGGTCATCACGTGACGGCCGCCAATGGTGATCGGCACCAGATCCGACAATGAGAATTGTTCGATCGGATTGATCGCCGGTCCCGATTCAGCAGCCACTTCGTCCAGTCCCCGTCCTCGTCGCCCCCGGACGGGGCCCCGCGCGGCACGTCTTTATCCGGGGCGGTCGCGTCAGACAAGCGCGAATTGTGCGAATTATGCGGCGGGCGGCGCGCCTTTGGGCGAAGTCGCCCGGATCACGTTCCATACCCCCGCCACTACGCCGAGCAGAAAGAATACGATTGTGAATGCGGGTTTGGTCTTCAGCGCCCAGTCGAGGCCCCAGCCGATCGCGCCGCCGACGAGGATCGCCGCGACGAACTCGCTGCCCGCGCGCAGGCCCATCGACATCCCCGAGGCGAGGTTGTCGGTGGGTTTGGGCGAGTTCGCACGCGGCGCCGCGGCGGCTTCCGGCCGCTGCGCCTTCAGCTTGCCGGAGAGCGCGTCGAGCCGGGCGCGGAGCGCCGGCTCGTCGTCGTGGGGATCGGGTTCGTCGGACATACGGGTTCTGTCGGGGCAAGGCGCGAGACTGCGCGTCGGCAGCCTCGTCGAAGAATTTCCGCGGCGAGTCAATCGCCGACAACGTCCGGCCGAGGAGACACGATGGAGGGCGGCGTGAGCCGGCCAGTCGAAGGCGACGCGGAGCCGTTCAGCCTTGCAGCGCCCCCCGGATGGCCGCGGGTCGCGAGCTTGATGCATTTCGAGCATGCTGCGTTCCCGACGGTCGACGCCTCGGCGGCCTGCCGTGGATCGAAATTTCACAGGCTCTTGAAGGCCAGAGTTCCCTGCTGGTAGGGAAAAATGCAGGGAATTTCGCCGAATCCGCCTCTTTTCACGAAAATCCGTCTCGAAAACATCTGCAAATTCAGTTATTTGTGGATGAATTCCCTACCAGTGACGCAGGGAATTTTTTGACGCGCGCAGGGATTTATTCGGATGTGCAGGGAATTTGGCGTGAAATTGATCCGCGCGTTTCGACGTATAGGCCACATCACGTTTTTGGATAAAAAATACATCAACTAAGGGCGATGCATTTGAGGTCGCGCCAGAGCGGACGACTCAATCTCCGTATCAAGTCCGGAACACGCAAGAGAAGCCAAAGCGCAACGCCTCTCTCGCGGCGTGGTCCAACTGCCCTCAGGGCGTGCACAACACGAGCCAACCGGCCATCCGGTTCCGGCCGATCAGTCCAGCACTGTGAAGACCGCGAGCGGTTGACGCACGGCTTGGGCGACGCCGCTGGGAAATTTCGGACTCTTTTTCCTCGTCATCGGGTCAAACATGCACGATCGAACGAAAAATCACGCGATGGTCTCGAGGCCCTTGGTCTTGACCGGCGCCAGAAGCTTGAGAGACGGTCCGCTCGGGCGTTTGGCTCCGCGTTCCCAATCGCTGACCAGCTTGGTCCCCACGTTGAGATGCCGGGCGAAAACGGCTTGACTGATGCCTTCGCGCTCGCGAACAGCCTGAATGTCCGGCCCCGACAACGGCTCGACCTTAGTCAGACACAGGGCGTCGATGTCGCGCATCGTCTTCTTGTCGAGCGCCCCGACGTCATGCAGCGTAGTCGCCGCGCCGTGCAGAGCGGCGAGTTGCCGGCTACGGTAAATAGTCTTCGGCATGATACGTCACTTTCCCCGCGTCACATTATCGCGTCGAGCCCACGCTTCCTCACGATCGAGAGAAGTTTCAGAGACGGGCCGCTGGGCCTCTTCTGGCCGCGCTCCCATTCACTCACGAGTTTTGGCTGCACGTTCAAATATCGCGCGAATACTCCCTGGCTGACCCCCGCACGATCGCGCAGCTGGAGAATTTCTTCCGGCGTTAGAGGCTCGACGGCTGTCAGACACGAGGCGTCGAACTCACGCATCGTTTTCTGGTCGATGAGTCCGATCCTATGCAAACCGCTGGCCGTCTCATGAACAGCTTCGGCAATGCCGCTATGAAATTTAGGACTTGTCTTCCTTGTCATCGGGAGCGGCTCTTGGACCTGTCGGAGGAAGGGTGTCAGAACGTTGCCTGCGGTGTCCCGAAAAAAAGCAA
>DASXYQ010000061.1:0-13719 GCA_036502445.1 Roseiarcus sp.
TCCAGAGATATCCCGGTTCGGGGATGGGCGGCTGGTCGTAAACCGGCATGGGCGGCGGCGGTTCCTCCGCCTGAATGGCGTAGCCGGCTCCTCCTCCGCCACAGGCGCAACTTTGAGCGAACCCGGAGTTCAGCGGCGCCGCGAGCGAAGATGTGGCAAGCAGAACCGCGACAATTGCGGGACGTAGGTTCTTCATCCGGCTTCCCCGATAGCTTTCTGCTACTCACCGCCGAATCGCGGCCGCACGAATCCACCGTCAATAGCCCTCGAGCTACTGAATGACCAATGAATGCATCATGGCGATTACGTGGTCGACCTGTGCGGGCGCCGCTAATCTAACTTTCCGGAAACTCCAACCCCATTGCCCGGTAACGTTCGGGATCTTCGAGCCAGTTCTCGCGCACCTTCACGAACAGGAACAGGTGCACATTGGACTCGTTGGCCTCGGCGATCTCCTTGCGCGCCGCCGTGCCGATCGCCTTCAACGTCCTTCCCCCCTCGCCGATCACGATTTTCTTGTGGCTGTCGCGGCTGACGAAAATCGTCTGCTCGATCCGCGCGGAGCCGTCGGGCAGATCCTTCCAGGAATCCGTCTCGACCGTGGTCTGATACGGCAATTCGTCGTGCAGCCGCTCGAACAGCTTCTCGCGCGTGATTTCGGCGGCGAGCGAACGCATCGGCGCGTCCGCGATCTGGTCCTCGGGGTAGAGCCAGGGACCGGGTGGCATCATCGCGCCGAGATCGCGCCGCAGACGGTCGAGACCGTCGCCGGTCGCGGCACTGATCATGAAGGTCTGGCGAAAGCCGAGCGCGGCGTCGAGCCGTGCGCTCAGCGCCAGAAGCCCCGCCCGATCGACCAGATCGACCTTGTTCAGCAGCAGGACCTTCGGCCGTCGGTTCTCCCTGAGCGTCGCCAGAATGGTCCGAGTCGCCTCGCTGAGATCGGCGGCGGCGTTCGACCCGGCCGCCTTGTCCGTCGCCGCGATCTCCTGCCGCGCATCGATCAAGAGGGCCAGCGCGTCCGCGTCGGCCGCCGCTCCCCACGCGGCGTTGGCCATCGCGCGATCGAGGCGCCGCTTGGGGGCGAACAGGCCGGGCGTATCGACGAAGACGATCTGCGCCGCGCCCTCGACCACCACGCCTCTCACCGTCGCGCGCGTCGTCTGCGCCTTGCGCGACACGATCGAGACCTTGGCGCCGACCAGGGAATTGAGCAGCGTCGATTTGCCGGCGTTCGGCGCCCCGATCAATGCCACGAAGCCGCATCGCGTATCGCTCATGGGTTCGTCCATCGGTTGAGGAACGCCTGCGCAGCGAATTGCTCCGCGGCGCGCTTTGAGCTCGCCTCGCCGCGTTCGGGCTCGAACCCCTCGAGCTCGACCTGCATGACGAACAGGGGCGCGTGAGCCGGCCCGCTGCGCCCGACTTCGACGTAGCGCGGCGAGGCGAGCGCGCGGGCCTGCGCCCATTCTTGCACCGCCGTCTTTGCGTCGCGCTCGGGCTCGGCGTCCGCGTCCATCCGCGCCCGCCAAGAGCGTTGCACGAGGTCCCGCGCCGCCTCGTACCCGCCGTCGAGAAACACGGCGCCGATGAGCGATTCGCAAATATCGGAAAGGATCGCCGCCTTCTTGCGTCCGCCCGCGCGGATCTCGCCCTGCCCCATCACTACGTGCGGCCCGACGTCCCATTCCTCGGCGATCGCGGCGCAGGTCTCGCGCCGCACGAGCTTGGCCAGCCGCATCGACAACTCGCCTTCGCTGGCCTGCGGGTACGCCGCGTAGAGCATTTCGGCGACGGCCACGCCGAGCACGCGGTCGCCGAGAAATTCCAGCCGTTGATAGGATTGTCCCCGCCCCTGCGCGCTCGTCGAGGGCGACGAGACGTGGGTCAGCGCGCGCGCCGCGAGATCGGCGTTCCGAAATACATGACCGAGTCGGGCCTCCAGCGCCGAGAGTTCGGCCTTCGGCCGCCTGCTCATGGTTGCGACCCGATGGTCGGGAACGGCGAGGCCCGAGCGCGTCGGGCGCCGAGTCCGTCCGCCATCGCCCACATCCGCCGCGACGAACCGCCGCGGCCCGCGTGGACAAAGCCGGGCTTCGCCCACGCGTTCAATGGACGCGCTGGAACAGCCGGCTCCAGCGCACGGTCCAGGGCCAGCGCCAGAATTGCCAGGCCGGCGCCCCATCGTCGACCGAGAAGAAGATGATCTCCGCGCGGCCGATCAGGTTCTCGGCGGGCACATAGCCGACCGGGCCAGGCACGGCGCGGGAGTCCTCCGAATTGTCGCGGTTGTCGCCCATCATGAAATAATGCCCGGGCGGGACTTCGAACACATTGGTGTTTGCCAACTGGCCTTCGTCGCCGGCGATCTGAATGATTTCATGCCGCACGCCGCCGGGATGGCCGGCGCTGTCGGGAAGCGTCTCATAATAGTGCTGAACCGGCGACGCCCTCGAAGAGTCCCCCAACTCGTATGGGGGCGCCGCTTCGCGCGGAACCACGACGCCGTTGATGTAGAGGCGATCCCTGATCATCTGAATCTTGTCGCCGGGCAGCCCGATCAGCCGCTTGATGAAATCCTCGTCCGGTTGCCCAGGCGGGCGAAACACCAGGATGTCGCCACGCTTGGGCGACGAAAAAAACAGTCGGCCCGGCATCGCCGACGGCGCGAGGTCGAGCAGGCTCGGCAATGAATAGTGGGAATAGCCGTAAGAATATTTGGAGACGAACAGATAGTCGCCGATCAGCAGCGTCGGGATCAGCGATCCCGAGGGGATGTTGAACGGCTGGAACAGCAAGGTGCGAACGACCAGGGCGATCGCCAGCGCCTGGGCGATCACCTTGACGGTTTCCCACCAGCTTTCCTCCTTGACCGCCGCAGCGCCGCCGACCGCGCCTTTGATGATTTTCGGTTCGCTCATGCCTTTGAATGCCTTCTTGGCGCCCGCGGGGGGCCGTATTCCCCCTCCCTATACAAGCGCCGCCCGCCCCCGCCAAGACGGGCGCGGGTTCCCCTCCCCGTTCTTACGGTGAGGAACTTCAATGTATGCGCATGAACAGCCGATTCCAACGCACCGTCCACGGCCAGCGCCAGAATTGCCACGCCGGAGCGTCCTCGACCGAGAAGAAGATGATCTCCGCGCGCCCGATCAGGTTTTCAGCCGGCACGTAGCCCACCGGGCCGGGCATCACGCGCGAGTCCGTCGAATTGTCCCTATTGTCGCCCATCATGAAATAATCCCCGGGCGGCACCTCATAGACCCCGGTGTTCGCCCATTCGCCGTCGTCGCCATTGATCTGAACGATCTCATGGCGCACGCCGCCGGGATGGCCGCTGCTGTCGGGCAAGGTCTCCCAATAGGCGGGGAATTGCGCCGGCTTATGAAAGGCGTCCGGCATCGCGTAGGGCTCGGCCGGCGCGCGCGGAACCTCGACGCCGTTGATGATGAGCCGACCTTTGATCATCTGAATTTTGTCGCCCGGCAGGCCGATCACGCGCTTGATGAAGTCCTCGCTGGGATCGCCGGGCGGCCGAAAAACCACGATGTCGCCGCGCTTGGGCGGCGAGAAGAATATCCGGCCCGGCATCGCCTGGGGCGCCAGGTCCAGAAACCCCGGCAACGAATAATGCGAATAGCCGTACGCATATTTCGAGACGAAGAGATAGTCGCCGACCAGCAGCGTCGGGATAAGCGAACCGGAGGGAATGTCGAACGGCTGGAACAAGAGGGTGCGCACGACGAGGGCGATGACGAGCGCCTGAACGATCACCTTGACCGTTTCCCACCAGCCTTCCTCTTTGACCGCCGGCCGGGCCCCGGCGGCGTCTTTGATGATTTTCGGATCAGTCACGTAACGATGCCCTTTTGGCCTGGGGGCGCGCGCTCGGGGCGACCGCGCCGGCTCGCCGCCTATCTATAGACGCCCGCCCCGCCCGCCAAGCGGCGGCGCACGTTAAATCCCTGTCACCTGCTTCGCGGCTAAGGCGGCGCCGCTCCGCGGCGGATGGAATACGGCGACGATCGCAGAGCCTCCACCAGTCTGGCTGATTGCTCCAGCCCGTTCTCGGCCGCCGAGAATATTTTCCCGTTTTGGGCCTTTTCAATGCTTTGCAGGCAGGAAAATTTCCCATTCCCCCTCTTCGCGAGTTCGCGGGCCGTTGCGGTCGACGGCGCCCCAGCCTAAGATCTCCCGTCCTCATCGGGAATGCGCGACGAGCGTTCACCCGCCGACCTCCCTTGCGACAGGGCGACGCCGTACGACGGCTGTCGGCGCAGGCGTGCGCGGATCGCGTCGGATCGAAGTGAAAGAGCATAAGTAAGATCCTCAGACCGAACCTGGACGAAAGAACACTGTAACACGAATTGTGTTTTACAGAAAGACAAGGGTCGCAAATTGCGAAAAGAACAATAAAATCATCGCCGTGCAAAGGCTCGCTGCGTTCTCCCGGCGTCCGAGGAAATGATTATTTTTTGTGCGATGCACGGATGTAAATACCGCACTTTCCGCTTGTCGTGCGCGCCCCCGACTAGATCCGGGATCGCATCCAAGGCTAAATCCTTGGGATAAGTCCAGAAGGCGCCGCTGGATGCCGGCTCGGTCCCCTCATTGAGTCCAGGGAGGGCATGACGAGTGGCGGCCCTGAACCAGTTGCTTTTGGGCGTCTTCAAACGCCCGCTCGCCACCGAGCGCCCCCGCCGCTGCCCTTGTCATCCCCGGGTCGATTTGTTAGACGACGCGGCTTCGCGAGCGTAGGTTTGCGCGAATGTGCGGCCATGGCGGAACTGGTAGACGCGCTAGCTTGAGGTGCTAGTTCTTTAACCGGAGTGGAGGTTCGAGTCCTCTTGGCCGCACCAAGCCTTTTTATTTTGAAGCCGAGGAACGCCAACGGATCGGTAGCGTCATGAAACTCTCGCCGGGGCAAATCCAGGAATTCGAACAGCTGGGATACCTATTCTTTCCCAATTGCTTTTCCGAAGCGGAAATCGCGTTGTTGCGCGATGAGGCGGGAGCGATCCTCGAGCTCGATCGCAAAGAGGTATGGCGCGAGAAAACCGGCGCGCCCCGCACGGCTTTCGCCGCCCACACGTTCAACGAGACCTTTCGCCTGTTGGCCTGCCATCCGCGGCTGGTCGAGCCCCTTCGCCAAATGTTTGGCGAGGACGTTTACGTGCATCAGTTCAAACTCAACGCCAAGGCCGCGTTCGAGGGCGAGGTGTGGCAGTGGCATCAGGATTACGGCACTTGGGCGCGCGACGACGGGATGCCGGAAGCACGCGCGATGAATATCGCCGTATTCCTCGACGAGGTGATGCCGATAAACGGCGCGCTCATGCTGATCCCCAAGAGCCACAAACAGGGCGTGCTCTCGGCCGGACACGACACTCTCACCACATCCTATCCGCTGTGGACGCTGGACAAGGAGACGGTGACGCAGCTTGCCGCCGATGGCGGCATCGTGGCGCCGACCGGCAAACCCGGCTCGGTGCTGATGTTCCACGGCAACCTGGTGCACGCCTCGCCACCGAACATCACGCCCTACCCGCGCAAGATCGTCTATCTGACGCTGTGCGCCTGCTCCAACCACATCACCAAATTCACCCGGCCGGAGTGGATCGCGCACCGCGATTTTTCGCCGATCGTGCCGGTCGCCGATGACGCGCTCCTGAGCTGGGCGCGTTCGCGCCGCGCCGCGGCGGAGTGATTCCTTGAACCTGCACGCCATGCTCGCCGCGCGCGCCGACGCCGGCAGGCCGGTTCGCGTCGGCCTGATCGGCGCGGGAAAATTCGGCTCGATGTTTCTGGCGCAAGTCCCGTCGATCGACGGGCTCGAAATCGCGGTGATCGCCGATCTCGATCCGGAGCGCGCCAAGGCGGCATGCCGAAACGTCAGCTGGGATTCTGCGCGCATTGCGCGCACGCATTTCGTAAGCCGAGGTCGCGACGCGTGTTGCGACGAGCGTGTTGAAGTTGTCGTCGAGGCGACGGGCAATCCGATTGCCGGCATTGCGCATGCGCTGGAAGCGATCGAGGCCGGCAAACACATCGTCATGGTCAACGTTGAAGCCGACGCGCTCGCCGGCGCGTATCTGGCGAAGAAGGCGCGCGACGCCGGCGTCATCTATTCGATGGCTTACGGCGATCAGCCGGCTCTGATTGCCGAAATGGTCGACTGGGCGCGTGCAGCCGGCTTTACCGTCGCCGGCGCCGGCAAAGGCACTAAATATTTGCCTGCCTATCACACGGTCACGCCCGACGGCGTGTGGGAGCATTATGGACTGACCGCCGAGGAAGCCCGGCAAGCCGGCATGAATTCGCAGATGTTCAATTCGTTCCTCGACGGCACCAAGTCGGCGATCGAGATGGCCGCAGTCGCCAATGCCTGCGCGCTGGACGCGCCGCATGACGGCTTGAGCTTTCCGCCATGCGGCGCGGACGAGTTGGCGAGCGTGTTGCGGCCGAAGGATTTGGGCGGCGCGCTCGCGGCCGATGGGATGGTGGAGGTCGTCTCGTCGCTCCAGCGCGACGGCAAGCCCGTGCCGCGAGATCTGCGGTGGGGCGTCTACGTCGTCTTCAAGGCGCAAAGCGACTACGCCGCTGCTTGTTTCAAACAATACGGGCTGCCGACCGATCCGAGCGGGCGCTACGCCGCGATGTACAAGCCGTTTCATCTCATCGGGCTGGAATTGTCGATCTCCGTGCTCAGCGTCGCGCTGCGCGGCGAGCCGACTGGAAGCTGCAAGGCGTGGCGCGGCGACGCGGTCGCCGTCGCCAAGCGCGCGCTGAAATCAGGCGAAATGCTAGACGGCGAAGGCGGCTATACCGTTTACGCCAAGCTCATCCCGGCCGCGCGCAGTCTCGCACTCGGCGCTCTGCCGATCGGACTCGCCGGCGGCGTCAAGCTCACTCACGACGTTGCCGCGGGCGAGTTCGTCAAGGCGGCAGACGTTGCGCTCGATGACGCCTCGCAGGCGGTGCGCATCCGGCGCGAAATGGAGCGCGAAGCGAAGACGCAGCCAAGGTAAAGGCCGCCGAGTAAGGGCGCGCCGATCGGACTGTTCCAGCAGGTGGACTTCTTCAGCGCGCAGCCATCGTCGAACTGTGTCGCGTACCGGCCCCGCAGCGTTCAAGTCGCAACTTTGTTCCGCCGGTCCGGAACATATCTCGCCAAGTCCCGCCGCACGTCCATGGCGAAGATGGCCAGGGAACCCGCGACCAGGCAGGTCGCGATGCAAAATAGTATCCCAGCTCCATATAAATGTTGAATTCTGAAAAAGGCGCCGACAAACAACAAGGCCAACAGCGCCAGCGTGCTCACGCCGCCGCCGAGGGCGAGATAGATCGACTTACTGAGAGCATCAGCCCGTTTGTACAGATGATCCAGATCCTTATTGCGCTTGGAGCCTGCGACCGCGATCCCATCGGAAACGGTAAATTCGTCGAGGCGCGCCAGCACAGAATTGGGTCGACTCAGTACGACTGACAGCAGCGCGGCTACGGCGCCGAGGAAGAAAGATGGACCGGTCGCGACAGAAATACATGAGCAAGGTCTTCCGCGTTCTTTATGTACACCATCTGCTTCACTCCGCCGCGGTGGATGGGGCTTCGGCGTGTATCGACACCTCTTCGGCGCGCGCGCAACACCGAGTTGGGCCCATTTGGAGAGGACAGCCACGAACACGTAAGAGCCATTGAAGATGAGGGCCTGAACCTCCCCGACGGTTCGATGGTTTCCGTCCCGCCCTCACGGCGGCGCCGGCATCTCCTCCGTCGGCGCGGGCTTGACGGGGATCGGCCCCGCCGGGGTCACGGCGGCCTTGTCGAATCGCGGCTTCAGGGCGCCGGTGACGCGCCCGGTCTCGGAGGTCCAGCCGGGCGGGGCTGCGACGGTCGGGCCGGTTCCCGGGCCGGGAACCATGTGCACGATGTGGTAACCACGCTTCTTCAATTCGCGCAGGAACATCGGCAGCATCGCGGCGGTCCAGGGACGGTTGTCGTGGAACAGCAGCATGCCGCGCTTGGGCTTTTCGAGCCGGCCGAGGATCAGCTTCAGCTCCTGCTCGGGCGTCATCCGGACCCAGTCCGAGGCCCAGAGATCGACCCCGAAAATCCCGACGTTGTTGGCCGCGAACCAGCTGCGCAAATCCGCGGTGTCGGCGAAGCCGGGGAAGCGGAAGAACGGCGTGTGCAGCTTGAGCTGCGAAAGATCGGTCGGCTCCCCATCCGGGAACCGCGCGCCGTAGGCCGCCCGCTCGACCGCGAGCATGCCCTTGAAAATGTCCGCGCGGGCCTGAGCCTCGCTCATGAAGCGCAACGTCGGCTGCGGATGCGTGAAGGTGTGGTGCGCGAGCGTGTGGCCTTCGGCGAGTTCGCGCCGCACCAGCTCGGGCAATGCCTCGACCTTGTAGCCGATCAGAAAGAACGTCGCGCGCACGCATTCCTCCGCGAGCGCGTCGAGCACCTTCTGCGTGGATTCCGGGTCCGGGCCGTCGTCGAAGGTGAGGATGACTTCGTGGTCGGCGAGCGGGATCGTCTTGTCGTAGGTCTTCAGGCCGACCTGCAGTCCGCCTTCGGTGCCGACGCCGACGACTCGCGAGGTGCCCAGCTTGTCCGGGCCGCACTCGGCGGCCGCGGCGGCGCCGACGCCGAAGAGGACGATCAGGGCGGCGACGTATGAGCGCATCGGCTGGGCCTCTTCGGCTGCGGGCGTTTCCAGCGGCTTCCTCGCTCGGCAAGGGCGGCGCGGTCAAGCGCGGGAATTTAACGGATCGTTGGGCGGGAGGGGCTATTTTCCTCGCATCGTTTTAGGATATGGTTGGACATCATGCCGGTTTTCCTTCGCCTTTGCTCGAGTTTCGGCCTCGTCGCGGCGTTCGCCGCGGTCCTGGCGGGCTGCTCCGGCGGCGGCGGCGTCACCAGAAGTGTCGAAGCGCAGGCCGAATTCGACCTCAACCTGCCCAAACCGAGGGACTATCCGATCCAGGGGATCGACGTCTCGAAATATCAGGGCAATATCGACTGGGGCGCGGTGAAGAACAGCGGCGTCAGGTTCGTCTGGATCAAAGCCACCGAGGGCGGCGATCGCGCCGACGAGCGCTTCGAGGCCAATTGGGCCGGCGCCAAACAGGTTGGCATTGCTCGCGGCGCCTATCACTTCGTCTATTGGTGCCGTGCGCCGATGGAAGAAGTTACCTGGTTCGAAAAGCACGTGCCGATCGAGGCCGATTCCCTGCCCCCGGTGCTCGACGTCGAGTCGGACTCCGAATCGAAAACCTGCCATCGCCATCTCGAGCAGCAACAAACCATCGCCGACATGAAGCTGATGCTGGAGGAGATGGAGCGCTATTTCGGCAAGCGGCCGGTCATCTACACCTCGGTCGATTTCTACGAGGCGATCCTCTCCGACGGCGCCTTCTCCGATTACTCGATGTGGGTGCGCTCGACCAAGCATCACCCCTCCGTGCGCTACGGCTCGCGCCCGTGGAAATTCTGGCAATACCAGGCCGACGGATCGGCGCCGGGCATCGTCGGCCACGTCGATCGCAACGTCTTCTACGGCACGCCTGAGCAGTGGCAGGCGTTCCTGAACTCGAAATAGGCGGGGCGAAGCACGCTCGCCGATCTCACAGCCGCTTCAAAAACCCCGCCAGCCGCAGCAGCCCATCGGGCCAAGGGCCATGACCGCTCTCGGCGTCTATGCGCCCCGCTTCGCCGGCATCGACGAACGTGGACCCCCAGGCCTCTGCGAGCTCGCGCGAATGTTCCACTGACGTCCACGGGTCGGTGCGGCTGGCGACCAGCAGGCTCGGCCAGGGCAATCGCGCCCGCGGCGTCGCGGGCCAAGGCTCAGTGATGATCGTGAGCAGCGCGGCGTCGGAGGGAGGCGCGACGAGAAAGGCGCCGCGTACGTCGAGGCTACCGAGGCGCGAGGCCGCGTGCGCGACCGCGAGCGCTCCGACGGAATGGGCGATGAAGACGATCGGACGGCCCGCGCTCGACGCCGATCGCACGACCGCCTCGACCCAGGCCTCTTGATCCTCGACGCCGGGGGCGAACGCGATGGATCGCGCGGTGGAGAGCCTGGCAGCCCAGCGGGCCTGCCAATGATCGGACGCAGCGCCAATGAGATCAGGCGCAAAGAGGAGGTCGAGTTCGCTGGCGCGCATGCCGCCGATCTAACGGACGCAGGCGTTCGCCGCAACGCGGGCCTGCGGCGCTCAGGACCGGGTCGCGAGCCTCCGCGCCAAACTCTCCGCCGGCCACAGTTTTTTCGAGTCGTAATAGGCCTCGAACGCCGGGACGCCTTCGGGCAACGAAACCCACGGAACTTTCGAGCGCGTGTAGATATGAACGTCCGGCCTCATAGCATGGGGATCGTCGAGCGTGCCGACGCGCACGAAGCGGAGCTTGGCCACGCCGCCATATTCGCTCCAGACCGCGATCTGACAATCCTCACATCGAAAGATGCGGTGCGACTGGCCGCTGTCCGTGGGGACCGTCAACGGCGCGGGCGCGCGCCCGAGCAATTCGATGCGATCGGTCTCGATCAGCGCATTCAGCACGAAAGCGCTGCCCGTCTCGCACTGGCACCGCAGGCAGTGGCAGCAATGCACGAACATCGGCGGCGCCGCCAGTCTATAGCGCACCCTCCCGCAAGCGCATCCTCCTTTTCGTTCGATCGCCATGGCGTCCCTCAGACTTTACGGCAGATCCCGCTCCGCCCGCTACGCGGGCAGCTGTACGGCGGCTTCGGCCAGCGTGCTCGGGCCGCCGCGCTCCCTGCTCATCGTCAAGCCACGCGTGTGGAAGGCGGCGAGTGTCGCGCGATGGCCGATCGACACGATCGTCGTTTGCGGCAATTCGCGCGCGATCGCCAGGTAGACCGCCGCTTCGCTCGCCTCGTCGAGCGCCGATGTCGCCTCGTCGAGGAAGAGCCAGTCCGGCTTGGCGATCAGCGCGCGCGCGACCGCGAGACGCTGCTGTTCGCCGCCGGAGAGCCGCAGCTGCCAGTTGTCGCTTTCGTCGAGGCGGTCGGTGAGGCCCGGCAGACCCGCGGCGACGAGCGCCGCCCGCAATTCCGCATCCCCATGGCACGTCGCCAAAGATGGATAGGCGATGGCCTCGCGCAAGGCGCCAATCGGGATATAGGGCCGCTGCGGCAGCAACATCAGCGCGGCGGCGCTCGGCGCCTCGATCCGTCCGTCGCCGAACGGCCAGATTCCCGCGAGAGCCCTGAACAGCGTCGACTTGCCCGAGCCCGAGACGCCGGCGAGCAGGGACGGTTCCTGCGCCTTCAGCATCAGATTTTCGATTCGAGCCAACGCCCGGCCGTCCGGAAGATTCAGCGTCAGCGCGGCGACGGCGACCTGGTCGCGCGCCGTTTGGTCGACCTCGACCCTCGGCGTCGCGCGCTTCAGCGCCCTCGCCCGCTCGATCGATTCATCGAACGAGATCAGGCGGTCGAGCACGGCGCGGAACTCGGCCAGACCTGTATAGTAGCTGACGAAGAAGGTCAGCGACGCCTCGACGCTGCCAAAGGCGCGCACCGACTGAGTCAGAACGCCCAGCTGGATCTTGCCAAGAAAGAAAAACGGAGCGCCGACGACGATCGGGATGTATTGGCTTATCTGACGGTAGAACTGAGTAAAGGCGGCGAACCGTTTGCGCACGTGAACGATGCGCATATAATTGTCGAAAACATTGGAGAAGCGCCGCATTGCGCTGGCCTTCTCGGCGTTCTCGCCTCCCAAGAGAGCGATTTGCTCGCTGTATTCACGCAATCGAGCGAGACCGAAGCGGAAATCCGCCTCATAACGCTGCCGGTCGAAATAGAGCCTGACCAGCGGCCGCCCGATCCAATGCGCGATCGCCGTACCGAGGCCGGCGTAGAGCAGCGCCGCCCAGAACAGGAAGCCCGGCACATAGAACGAGGTCCCGGGCACGGTAAAGTTTGCCGATAGTCCCCACAGCACGATCGAAAAGGAGACGAGCGAGGTCACCGTCTGCAGGGCGATTACGGAATAGCCATAAAGGCCCGTGCCGGAGCCCCCGCCGTAGATGAAGCCATAGACGTCTTCGGCGATGCGCTGGTCGGGGTTGTCCACGGACGATCCAGCCAACTCCATACGATAATGCACGCCGGAATCGAGCCAGCGCCCGATGTATAGAGCCGACAGCCAGCGGCGCCAGCGGACGACGAACGTGGAGGTCACGACATATTCGACCACGGCGCTCGCCACATAGACCGACGCCCAGGGCACGAAAACAAACACCAGCTGCCGCCAGAACTCGGGCTGATCCTTGTTCTGCATCGCGTTGAAAAAATCGCGCGAGAAAAACGAGAGGCGGACGTCGATGGCGACTTGCGCCTGATTGACGAGGATCAGGAACACGAGCGTCGCGGTCGCCAGGCGGTTGCCCGCGATCGTGACCGCCGGAAGCGGCCAGGCCCGTGCAACCGTCGGCGCGGGGTCGTAAAAATAAGGGTCCGCGATCGCGGTCAATTTACGCACGATCGGAATGGACGAAATCGCGTAGATGAGCGATCCAAACAGCGGTACCGTGAGCGCGAGACTGTCGGGAGGCAGCAAGGCGACATACGCCTTCGGCCAAAGGCCAAGATGATTCGCCAGGAAGCACGCGCCAAACAGGATGGTTTCGACCGCGAATATCGCGACGAATATACGCAGAAATATGGAAATGCCGGCCGCTCGAGACGTCGTGATGGCGCAGCCGATCGCGGCGGCCGCCAGAAAGAAGACGTACATATCCGGGCGAAGCGCGCCGACGACGAGCGTCGCCACGGCAAACGCTCCGACGGCGTTAGCGAGATTTTTCATCCATTAGATCCTTGTGGAAGTTGGGCAGGCGGTGCGCGCTCAGAGTCCAGCTGTGAGACGTTGACCTGGGCTATAAGGGATCGGCCTTGTGGTTTGAAGTTGCTCACTATGGATACCATTTCAGTGGCCGTAGCCGTGGATGTAGCGGCCGCTTTCTCGTTGTCGGTAGCATCGTCTCTATGATTTGGCAGTTATGGCGCTATTGTGTTCATTTCAGCTTGGCCGGGGCTATGAGCAGACGATCGGAACCGTGGTCGTCGCTTTGTGGGTTGCGGGCGCCATGGCTCACTAGGAGCGTCTTCTTTTTCGACTGTCTGTCGATACGACATGGCCGCGCGCCGAAAAACCATAACCCCCGAAATTGCGCTGCCGCCCCGCATACGCCTTCGCCGGGTAGATCTTGTTCTGCCGACCGCCGAATACCTCGCCCAGGTCTCGCCGCACCGACCAAATAATTTTTTTCCTCCGACGTTTCGAATGAACACAATGTGATTTGCGCTCATATTTGCGTGAATTAGACTTTCAAACTGGTCTGTCGTGGTTTGATTTTTCCTGGCTTGCCTTGCACACGATTGGAAGAAGTCGTGGACCGCCCCGAAACGTCAAACGTCTACTGTCACCCGGCAAAGCCGGGGGGATTGCCGGTTTTATTTATCCGGCGCGAGCGGGTCGCCCGCGCCTGGACGCCGGCAAGGACGGTCGAGGCGGCCGCGCGGCTTCCCTTCACTTCCCTCACCGGCGCGCTATTGCGCACTCGCGACGCATTGCTTGACGTAGGTCTTGAGCTCTTTGCCGGCGAGTTTCTTGTCCTTACCCTCCTGCCGGCACTTGTCCGCTGCGGCAAGGTCGGGCCGCGCTTTGGCGAAGCAATCGGCGACGG
>DASXYQ010000062.1:0-10050 GCA_036502445.1 Roseiarcus sp.
AGTTGCCGAGGATGAGCGCCGGACGCCCCGCCTTTTCCTCGGCCAGCAAATGCTCGATCTGTGGCAGGACCTCGGCCTTCCATGGCGGCATATTGGCCGCCTCCCGTCGGTGCTGGTCCTTCACATCGGGGACCCAAACGCCGCTGAAATCGGGCAATTTGGCGATCGCCGCCCAATCCTTTCCGGCCCCCGCGGTTTCTCCGATCGCCGCGGGGATCGGGGCAGAAAAAGCGGCCAAACAAATCGTCGCGACAGCGCAATCCAGCAAAAAGACCTTCGCGGGGAAATTCCAACGCGCCAAGTGACGGCCCCTCCGCATTCAACATTCGAAGCTGAAACTGAATTGGTCTGTGTTGCCATTAATTGTCGGCCTTGGCAATCCACGATCAAATCGACAGCCCAGGCGGGCTTGCACACGCTTCGGAGCGACTAAAGCCGCTTGCTACAAGCAAGAATGCCGACAGACTGCCAAATCGCTTGGAAACGCGTCCTTGTTCCCGAGGTGTCCAATCCCGCAAGCTGGCGCGGGCTTTTGTAAACGGAGGGCGCGCCACCCAAGCGAACCTTGCCCTGAGCAATCTATCGTCAAGACGCCCACCAAGGAACACGTTCGACGTTGTGGCTTCGTCGCTGCATCTGCCCTTGCGGCAAAGAATATTGACAGCGTCGAACTCAACTCTGCCTTTCTACAATACTGACCGCCTTCTGCCGAGTTTGCTCAAATTCACCTCCGATGCCCGAAAATGTCTCTCGAAACTCATTCTCGATCGCTGCCTCTCAAAAGGCCCAACGCGCGAAGGCGGACGACGTCCGCGACCGTCGGCGATCCACCCATTGCTGCCGTTCGACGTTATGCCCCGCGACAAATGGGCCCCTTCCCCTCTCCCCGCCGCTTCGCGGGGAGAGGTCGGGTGAGGGGCTTGGGTGAGTAGCCGCACCTGTTCAATTATCCGCCAATCCTTCAGATGGCTATCTGTTCGACCGAACAGCCGTGCCGTCAAACAGTCCGGCTACTCGCCCCGGCCCCTCACCCCGCCTCTCCCCGCAAAGAGGCGGGGAGAGGGGAAACAAAGGACCACGGCCTCCGCGCCTGATGATGACGGGCATTTTGCTTTCTGATAATCCTAACTCGCCTGATACATTCTGTCGATGGCGGAGGGCAAGGTGTCCAAATCTCGGAGACTTGCGGCGATTCTTGCCGCGGATGTTGTCGGCTTCAGCCGAATGACCGGCGCCGACGAGGACCGGACTCTTGCTCGGCTTCGAGCTCTCCGAAGCGATCTGATCGACCCAACGGTCGCGGTGCACAACGGCCGCGTCTTTAAACGGACGGGCGACGGGGCCTTGATAGAGTTTCGCAGCGTCGTCGATGCGGTGCGCTGCGCTGTCGAAGTGCAAAACGCGATGGTGGAACGCAACGCCGGCGTGCCGGCTGAACGCCGCATCGAATTCCGCATTGGCGTTCATCTCGGCGACGTCGTCGAGGAAACCGACGGTGATCTGATGGGCGACGGCGTCAATATCGCCGCGCGACTGGAAGGCGTCGCTCAGCCTGGCGCGATCTGTCTCTCTGAAGATGCTTTCCGCCAAGTGAGGTCGAGACTCGACCTGACGGTCAGCGACCTCGGCACAATCACACTGAAAAACATTGCTGAGCCGATCCGGGCCTATTCGCTGCAAGTCGGCGCGCCGGCCCCGACGAAGGCAGCGGCGGAAGCGAAGCCGAACAAGCCGGCGACAACCCAGCGCTCGAGATTGGCGCTGCTCGGCGCGGGGATCGTCGCACTCTTCGTGATCGCCGGCGGCGTTTGGCATTTTCTTGGCGTGAACCGACCTGGCGTCGCCGTGTCGAACGAGCCAACGCGGATCGAGCCCCCGCACCTCTCGATCGTCGTGCTGCCCTTCGTCAATCTCTCGAACGATCCTGCCCAGGATTATTTCGCCGACGGCGTCACGGAGAATCTCACCACGGACATCTCGCGCATCCGGGGCAGCTTTGTCATCGCCCGCGCCTCCGCTTTCAGTTTCAAAGGAAGGACCGCCGACCCGAGAGAGATCGGCAAGGCTCTCGGCGTGCGGTATGCGCTCGAGGGATCCGTGCAGCGCGATCAGAACCGCATTCGGGTCAATGCGCAACTGATCGACCTGACGACTGGCGGTCAGCTCTGGGCCGAACGTTTCGAAAAGCCTCTCGCCGACCTCTTCGCCATGCAAGACGAAGTCGTCGCAGCGCTTGCCAGCCAATTGGGGGCGGAGTTGATTACCGACGAGGCCCGGCGGGCCGAACGGGAGACGAATCCCGATTCGATGGACCTTTATTTTCAAGGGATGGCCTGGCTGAATAAGGGACTTACCGCAGAGTATAAGAAGCGGGCGCGCGGCTTCTTCGAGCGCGCCCTGGCGCTGGACCCGCAGAATCCGGAGGCATTTTTGGGCGTCGCCTATCTCGATGTGCAGGATATCGCCGGCTACGGGGTCGATGACCGGGTCGCGGCCCTCTCTGCGGTCGAGGCGAAATTGTCCAAGGCGCTGTCACTGTCGCCGAGCAACGCCTGGGCGCATTACTTGATGTGCAGGGTTCTGGTCAATTCCAAGCGCGCAGTCCAAGGCATCGCCGAATGCGAACGGGCGTTGACATTAAATCCGAACCTGGCCGCAGCGCAGGCAATGATTGGCTTCGCCGAGTTGGCGAATGGTCACGCCGAGAAAACCGAGAGTCATGAACTCGAGGCGATGCGCATCAGCCCGCGCGATGCTGAAGCCAATGCCTGGTTGGGTTACCTCGCCGAGAGCAAGCAGTTCCTTGGGTTCGATGAGGATGCAGTCACCTGGAACCGGCGGTCCCTGGAAATCAATGTGAATCGTCCCGTTACGTACTTTTATCTAGCCTCGGCCTTGGCCCAAATCGGCCGGCTCGATGAAGCACTCTCCGCAGCGCGAGCCGGGCTGTCGCTCGATCCCAAATTCACCCTCCGCCGCTACCGCGCCGGCGCGCAAAGCGACAACCCGATTTTCCTGAAGCAACGCGAGCGGGTCATCGAAGGCATGGAAAAGGCTGGCATACCGGAGGGCTGAGAAAGAACCCAGCGGCTCGGGAATTCCTCGAATTTGGCCGTTTCCTGCGAAAATCTGTCTCGAAAACGTCTGCGAGTTCAGAGAAGCCCAATTCCCTGCGCAACAGCACTGGCCATCAGGATTGATAAGCCCGGTCCCCATTGATGTACACAATTTACATAACCAAAAGGACGGGTCGCGATGAAATCGTGGTCGATCACCGAAGCGCGCGCGAACATTTCGGATGTGTTCGATGCGGCGCTCACTTCGGGTCCGCAGAGAATCGAACGGCGCGACAGCGAACCAGTCGTGATGGTCGCGGAATCCGATTGGAGGCGGCTCGTCGCTGAATTCGAGAGTTTTGCCGACTTCGTGCTGAACTCGCCGCTGGAGGCCGAGGATCTGCCCGAGCGCCGCCCCGCGCGGATAATCGGGAAGGCGCAGGGGTGAATGTATGTTGTCGGACATTTTCCTTTCTGATACTCTGAATCCGTGCTAGGTTTAAACTTCACTGAATCCGGATCACCCCGCGCAGCCATGAATGGAGCCCCAACCCTGCTGCGACATGAACGCCCGCGAACGGCCGTCGCTTTCGAACCCATCCGGCGCGGGGCGGGCGGAATGCGGCGTGGCGGCGTCGGGAATAGGGCTGAACGGAGGCGGGAGCCGCAAAAAATTTGGAGAGATGTCATTTTGGTTTTTGGGACTTGCAACCCCTTGGAATCCCACAAAACGGCCAAAGAATTGTTTGGAAAGGCTTGGAGCAAAACAGCCTAGATTTGGAAAGGCTTGGAAAAACGCAAGTAGGCGCGCCTTTATTCCGCCACGTCCGCTGCCGTCCCGTGAGGCCGGCCGGCAGGGCATGCGGCGCGGCGCCCCTTCCGCTAACCGCCCCGCGCCAGCCGCTTGTGAAGCCTCGCCATCAGCGCCGTCGCGAACAGCGGCGTGAACAGATTGAGCAGCGGGATCGCGACGAACCCCGCGATCAACAGCCCCGCGAGATAGACGGTGAGAGCGAAATGCCGGCGCATCGCGCGCGCCTCCGCGACGGGGCGGAAGCGCATCGCCGCCAGCTCGAAATATTCCCGCCCGAGCAGATAGGCGTTCGCCCCGATCCAGGCGATGAGCCCGAAGCCGGGCACGAACAGCAGCACCAGCGCGCCCAGCGTCACCAGCAGGGAAAGCGCGGCGAAACGCACTGCATACAACGCGGAATCGATGGCGGGCGCCGGCCGGCCGGGGACGCCCGAGGGATCGACCTCGCGCTCGACGATGCCGGCGATTTCATCCAGGAAGAATCCCGCGACCAGCGAAGTCGTCGGCGCGGCGAGCAGGACGAGACCGGCGACGAGGCCGAGGCCCAACAGCACCGAAATCGCCGTGGCCAACCAGCCCGGCTGAACCTGCACGAAGGACAAGGCGAGCCGGTCGAGGCCGAACCCCGCGAGGACCAGCACTCCGACCGTCAGCGCCAGCGATTTCACCATGACGCGCCGGAACGGCGGCGAGAAGATGTCGCCGAAGGAGTCGATCGCGTCCTGGAGCATCGGCCGCTAGCTCTTGCGCCGCCGCCGCCACACGAAGGTCGTGCTGGCCGCATAGTTCCAGACGACGCCGACGAGACCCCCCGCGAGGCCGGCGACCCACCAGCGGTTGTTCGACTGAAACAGCCAGGACGCGATATTGACGTTGGTGATCGCGCCGACGCTGCACAGCAGCGCGAACAGCAAGAAGCCGCCGATCTTACCGAGGCCGCGATAGCGATAGGAGCGGTAGGTGATCTCGTTGTTGAGCACGAAATTGCTCGCCATAGCCGCGATCGTCGCGGCGATCTGGGCGTAGGCGAAATCCACGGCGCCGAGCGCCGTGATCAGGCCCAACAGGACCGCGAGATGAACGAGGAGGCCGACGCCGCCGATGGTGGCGAACAGCACGAAGCGGATCGGCAGCGCGCCGCCGGTCGCGTGATGCACGACCAGGCCGAGAAAGTCGAGGCCGACCAGCGGCGAGAGCTTTGATTCGCCCGCCACCCGCTTGCGGAAGACATAGGGCGTCTCGACGATCTTCAGCGGCCGGTCGGAGGAGAGCACGAGATCGACGAGAATCTTGAAGCCATCGGGCGACAGGCGCGGCGCAAGGCTGGCGACGATCTCGCGGCGCGTCATGAAGAAGCCGCTCATCGGGTCGGAAATCGCGGTCCCCGCGATGCGGCGGAAGAACCAGGCGCCGAGGTCGCTGAGCCTCCGACGCGCGGGCGAAAGACCGTCGGGAACGGTCTCGTCGGCGACGCGCGTGCCGATCGCCAGATCGAGGTCGCTGGATGAGAGGGCGGCGTACATTTTCGGCAGGATGGTTTCGTCGTGCTGGAGATCGCCGTCGATGACCGCGACGAGATCGGCGCTGGAGGCGAGCCAGCCCTCGATGACGGCGCCTGCCAGACCGACGCGATTGACGCGCCTGAGACAGCGCAGGCGCGGGTCGCAGGCGGCGATGGCGTAGGCGACGTCGGCGGTGCCGTCCGGCGAATCGTCGTCGACGAGGATCATTTCCCACGGCAGGCCCTCGAGCGCCGCCTTCAAACGCTCGAACAGCACGCGCACGTTCGCCGCTTCGCGATAGGTCGGCACGATCACGGAGACGGTCTTGGCGCGGATTCCCCTCGCGTCGGAACTCATTTCGCGCCCGTCGTTACGGCTGACGCGCGCCGGCGCGAAGCCCCGCGTGCGGATAGGCCACGGCGAAGGCGCGCGTCAAGCCACGCGGTCGCGACGGCTTCATGCCGGCGTCCGCTCGTTTTCGACGCCGGGAATGAACGCATCGAACGCTGCCCAGAACTGATTGCGAAACAGGTCGCGCTCCATCATGATTTCATGCGCCGCGCCGTCGATGACGATCAGACGGCCGGCGCGTAGCCGTTCGGAGAAGCGCTCGGCGGCCCGGGTGTCGGTGACGCGATCGAGACCGGCGGCGATGACTAGGGCGGGCACGGTGGTGGCGCGCGGAAAGTCCGGGTCCTCGAACCGGCGCATGTGGCGAAACGCCGCATGTATCCAGCCGACCGTCGGCCATCCCAGGCCGATCGACGGATCTGTCGCCAGGACCTTCACCATGCGCGCGTAGCGCACGGGGTCGGAAGTGAGCGGATTGCCCTCGAAGGGTCCTCCGTCGAACGGGACCCTGCGGCCGCCGGGGGCGAAAGCGCCCCCCAACCCCAGCGAGTCGAGCGCTTCCGCAAGCCCTTGTGCGAGCCGAGGCCGTTTCAGCCCGGCGATTTGGATCATCGGCGAGGTCAGCACGAGACGCTCGAACGGGCATCGCCCGGCGTGGGCGACGCCGAGCATGATCGCCGCGCCCATGGAATGACAGAGCCCGAACCAGGGCGGCGGGCAGGACGGCCGCAGCACCTCGGTGACGAAGGCGTTGAGGTCGCGCTCGTAGAGCGAAAAATCGTCGATGTGACCCTTGCGCGGATTCTTCAGCTGCCGCGCCGACCCGCCCTGGCCGCGCCAATCGAGCGCCGCGACCGAGAAGCCGCGATCGAGCAATTGTCCGATCGTCTCGAAATACTTTTCGATGAATTCGGCGCGCCCCATGAACAGCGCGACCGTGCCTCGCACCCGCCGCGACGGCATCCACCGCGCCGCGCGCAGTTGCAAACCGTCGACCGCACGCAGCGATTCGACGATCGCGCCGGGCGGAACGGGATTATCGGGCGTGACGACGAGAGGCATGTGGCGGCTCTGAGCGAATTCGGCGTCCTATGGCGCGTCCTCGCCTCTTCTGGATGCTGGCGTTCGCGAGCATGGCGCATGTGAGCTGCGTCGCCCGAGCCGCGTTGGAGACCCTTGGGTTGCCCGCCCTTCGCTCGCAATGACAGATCGGGCGCTTGTTTCTCACCAGGCCCAATTGAGCCGCCTCACTTGGCGATCTTGGCGATCAGCGCGTTGACTTCGTCGGTGCTCATCTCGCCCGTCGTCGTCACTTTGCCGTCGACAATCTTCCAGAGTCGGAACGGGCCGGTGATGTCGCCGTATTTGTCGAACGAGACCGGGCCGATCACGCCCTCATAGCGGATCGGCTTGCCTTCCTTCAAAAGCCCGAGCGCCTTGGCGAACTCCGCCTTGCCGGCATGGATCACCGCGCCGGCAGGGTCTTCGACCTTGTAGATCGCGTCGCGAATGGCGAGTGGATCCTGCGTCGGCGCGGCGGCGATCGCCAGCCCGACAATGGCGCCCGCGTCGTAGGAACGGTCCGCCGCCGGGTTGGCGGGATCGATGCCCCCCGAGAACGCCTTATAGTTGGCGTTGAAATATTCGGTCGAGGCCGTCGGACTGGTGCCGGAAGAGGTGCCGTAGGCGTCGGCGAGATATTTGGCGCCGACGCTGGAAATGAAGTCGGGGCTGTTCATGCCGTCGTTGAGCAGGAACTTGGCGACGCCGCCCTGCGAAATCCAGGCCCGCGCGATCGTCGCGCCATCGACCGGCGTCGAGATGAGATAGAGGCCGTCGGGGTCGCCCGTCATCGCCGCCGTCGCCTCGGCCTGATAGCTCGACTGCTTCTCGTTATAGGGCGTGACCGAAACGATCACGCCACCGAGCGATTTATAGGCGCGCGCGAATTCCCTGTAGAGATTGGCGCCGAAATCGTTGTTGACGTGGATGACGGCGATTTTCTTGAAACCCTGGTCGAGCGCATATTTCGCCGCCGCGACCCCCTGCAGCGCATCGGAAGTGATGGTGCGGAAGAAGATGCCGTTGGTCTTGCCCTCGCGACCGAGCGCGGTGAGCGTCGGTGAGGAGGACGCGGGCGAGACCTGCACGACTTTCGCCGGCGCGGTCACCGAGGTCAGGATCGGTATCGTAACCGAGGAAATGATGCCGCCGATCAGCACCGGCACTTTCTCGACCTGCACCAGCTGCGTCGCGACGTCGACCGCGACATTGCCCGCGCTCTGCGAGTCCCGCGTGTCGGTGACGAGCTTGCAACCGTGCGGTCCACCTGCGTCGTTGAGATCGCGGAACGCCATTTCGACCGACTTCGCGCCCGCCTGGCCATATTCGCCGGCGGGTCCGGTCAGCTCCATCACCAGGCCGACCGTGATCGTGCAATCCGCTCGCGCCGGCGCCGCGCCCAGCATCAGCGCCAGCGTCGCCGTCGCTGCCAGCCATTTCCCAACCATCACGCCCTCCTTCATCGGGTCTTCGCGTTGTTGTTGTACTGCATGATCGAGCCGTGGCGCCCGGTCAAATCGCGCTCCAACTCATAAACGTCGCCGAGCGGCCCTCGCCGATGTCCGATCACCGCCTCGATTTCAGCCTTGTCCAAGTCGGAGAGATCGAGGGAAGTTATCCGCGCGTTGTCCGCGACATGCCTACGGTTCCGGGCGCCGACGATCACGGCGGCGGCGCGAGGCTTGTCGAGAACCCATCGGCTGGCGATCGTCGCGATATCGGCGCCGTGGCGATCCGCGACGCGCCGCAGCGTCCGCAGCAGCTCCTGAAACAGCTCCCAGCCGCCGAAATCGTCGATGATCAGCTTGTATTTGATGAGCGAGCGGTTTTCGAGCGGCGCCGACGGCTCCAAGGCGCCGAGCCAACGATCGCTGAGGAAGCCGCCGGCCACCGAGCCGTAGCAAAAGAGCCAGACGCCGTGTCCGGCGCATAGTGCGGCGAGGGCGCTCGCAGTCCTCTGGTCGAGCACGGAATATTGCACTTGCACGCCCGATATCTCCGCGCCCGAGGAGATGATATCGCGCGCGTGCGCCGTATCGAAATTGGTGAGGCCGAGATGCCAGATCTTGCCGGCGCGCCTCATTTCGTCGAGTGCGCGAACCGCATCGATCAGGCCAGGCGTTTCATAGCTCCACCAGTGGAATTGGACGAGGTCGAGCCGTTCGGCCCGCAGGCGGCGCAACGAGCGATCGACGATGCGCTCGAGATAGACTTTGTCGATGTGCGCGAGCGCCGCCAGATCCGGCACGAGCTTGGTATGAACCTTGACCGCCTTCACGGCGTCGGCGCCGCGCAGATCGGCCAGCCGCGCACGGAACGCGCCGATCAATTCCTCGACGCCGGTATAGATGTCGGCGCAGTCGAACGTCGTGACGCCGGCGTCGAACGCCGCGACGAGATCGTCGATCGCGGCTTCGCGGTCGATCGCCCCATGCCCGCCCGCGAGCTGCCAGCCGCCGCGAATGACGCGGCTGATTTCGTAACCCGGGCGAAGTTCGATCCTCGCGACGCCGGTCACTTCGGCTCCGCTCCCGGTAGCGGCGTGGCCGTCGTCTCAGAGTGGCTGAAGCGCCGGAGCCCCATGCGCGTGATGCGCAGCCGGCTGGGGCAATTCGGGTCGGGACAGGCGATTTCCGCGTCGCTGGTCATCCAGTCATGGGGATGGGTGGGCCGCTGCTTCGCCGCCAGAAACGGGATCACGGACGCGATCGAATAGATCGACATGCCCTGCCCCGGCGGCAGAGTGAGCATCTCGCCGCGGAGCTCGAAATAATCGCCGGGAACAGCGCCGCAATAGAGCCGGGCGCCCGGAGGCGCGACCACTTCGACGCGCAGGTCGTATAGCTCGAAATGTTCGTCGTCAGAGGTGGGGGCGGTCATTGTCGGGGTTCCGGCGCGGGACCGCGGACCAAGGCCTTGTAGCGTCGTGGTGTTCTGGATGCTCGCGTTCGCGAGCATGACACAATGGCGCGGCCCGTGTTGATCGTCGCTTCCATCCTGGTTACCGCGAGCCGAGTCATTTGCTGAGCGGCGTTTCGTAATCGTAATCCTCGGAGCGCGGAGGATTTTGCAAGTGCAACAATGCGGCTTTCACAAGTTCGTGCCTCGAGCCATTGCGATCATCCCTAAACAATTTCAAGAGTTCCCCCGGCTTTGCCGGGGTGGCCGTAAAAGTTTGACTTTTACGGGGGTCCATCGTGATTTTTGCCTTTGTGAGCCGCCAAGCACACAAAGGGTCAAATCACGATGGACGAGTTCGAGAGTT
>DASXYQ010000063.1:0-6270 GCA_036502445.1 Roseiarcus sp.
CCGTCAGCTCGCCGGCCCGACCCTGAGGATCGGAATGGCCGATTCGCGGGTCCCTCTGATCCGCGGACGGTTTGGCCTGGGCGCTCAGGCCGATCCGAGCAGCGCGCGCCTTTATGACGCGCGCGTGGCGAGCGCGGTGGCCGCGTTCCAGGAGTCGAAGGGGCTCGCCGCCGACGGCGCGCTGACGACGGCGACCAGCGAGGCGTTGTTCGGCAGTGCCAATTCCCGGCGTGAAGCGGCGATTCTGGCCAATATGGAGATGTGGCGCTGGCAGCCGCGCGAAATGGGGCAGGCCCGCATCGAAATCAACGTTCCCGATTACACGCTGCATGTGATGAACGGCGACGACGAAGTACTTCGCGCACGCGTCATCGTCGGCAAACCCGACACGCCGACGCCAATCTTTTCAAATGAAGTCAAATACATCCTCCTCAATCCGATTTGGCGCGTTCCCGATTCGATAATCAAGAAGGAAATGCTGCCCAAGCTAGCCGGCGATCCGCGCTATCTCGCCAGACGGGGGTTCCAGGTCAGCTATGTCGGCGGTCGACTCGTCGTGAATCAGCCGCCGGGCGAGGGCAATGCCCTCGGGCGAATCTTGTTCATGTTCCCCAACGAGCACTCGGTCTATTTGCACGATACGCCCACGCGCGCGTTGTTCTCGACCGCCGAACGCGCCTACAGTCATGGCTGCGTGCGTGTGGAGGAGCCGCTCCGGCTTGCGGAATTGTTGATGGGGGGCCAAGCGCGAGGTTGGAGCGCCCGAAAATTCCAAGCCTTGCTCGGGACCAACCAGAAGGCGATTTTCCTACCGCATCCGCTCCCCATCCATATCGAATATTTCACCGAATTCGTCGATGCCGCGGGGGCCGCGCAGGAGCGTGAGGATGTGTACGGATTGACCGCACAGGTCGCTGCAACACTTTCGCGCCTACGTCAATATTGAATCCACGATCGAACTGGGCTATGGCGCGATTGGAGTTCTTTTCCTTCCGCTGTGCTCTCGGGGTTACGGTAAAGAGAGTCGGCGTTGGGGGTCTGGGTCGCATAGGCTGGCGGACGCGCGATCGGGTGTAGGAAGGGAATCTGTTGCGGGCATTTACGCATGACGGCGTAGCTATGGGGCGTGTGCGCAGGTCGCTGCGTGTACTCTTGGGCCCGTTGCTGCTCGTCCTGGCGGCTGCGCCCCACTCGACAGAGTCGGCGATCGCCAACGGCGACACGCGCACTCTCACGCTCTCCGATTCCCATACCAACGAATCGGGCTCGTTCACCTACAAGGTCGACGGCTATTATGATTCCGCGGTGCTCGACAAACTGAACTGGTTTCTTCGCGACTGGCGGCTCAACGAGTCGACGAAGATGGATCCGAAACTCTTCGACATCCTTTGGCAGGTCTATCGCGAATCCGGATCGCAGCAACCCGTGGACATCCTCTCCGCGTACCGATCGCCGCAGACCAACGCCATGTTGCGTCGCCGTTCTCGTCAAGTGGCGGAACACTCCCAGCATATGGAAGGCCGCGCGGTCGATGCACATTTCCTCGACGTCGGCACAGCGACCATACGCGACATCACGATGCGCATGCAGGCGGGCGGCGTCGGATTCTACCCGACCGGGGGAACGCCCTGGGTTCACATCGACTGCGGCTCGATCCGATATTGGCCGCGGATGAGCCGCGTCGCGCTGACGCGATTGTTCCCGGACGGCAAAACGGTGTTCATTCCTTCCGACGGCCAGCCCATGGCTGGATACGAACAAGCGCGCGCCGAAATCGAAGCGCGCGGCGGCGAGGTCCAGACGGCGAGCAAGGGTTCGAGTTTCGGCTTTCTCGGCTTTCTCTTCGGCGCTCGCGGCGGAGGAGCGGACGACGAAGAGGAAACCGGCGCCGCCAATGTCGTAACCTCAGGGGGTGGCGGTCGCTCCGGCAGAGGGGGAATCCAAGTCGCCTCTGTCGCTCCGACGGCCCCCGACGCCCCCGCGAGCGCGAGGGGCAATCTGCCTCGCGGTCAGACCAACGCGGAACCCGTCCCGCCGGCGCCGGCCGCACCGGACGTGCTAGCGACCGCGAGGGGCAATCTGCCGCGCGGCCAAGTCTACGTCCAGGCCGCCCCGTCGACGCCGCCCGACCAGGCACCCGCCGCGGCGACCCCCGCGGCCCCGGCTCCCGTTCCACAGGCCATCGCGGCGGCGGATACGGCTGCGGAAGCCAGTCCAATTTCGCTGCACGGGCTGATTGCGGCGAAGTTCATCGCGCCACTGCCGCCGCGCAAACCGACCGGCCTGATCGATGTAGCCGAGGCGGTCCCCAGAACTCCCTGGCCGCCGACAAGGCCGGTCGACTTCGTCAGCGTCTCGGGAGAGGGCAAGCCGGCGACCCTGCCGTCGTCCCCCAACAGAGACCTCGTCGCCGCGTTGCTGGAGCGCGGCAAGTTGCCGCACGCCATCACGCAGGGCGTCGGAGCGACGCCCTCGAACGCTCTGGCGCTCATCGATCCGGGTGCGGCGGTCCCGGAGCCGCCGGAGCGCCCCGCCCTTCTAGCCCGGGCCGCCGCCCTGACCGCGCCCCTGCCGCCTGCGCGCGCGGTCTCGCGCGCTTCGGCCCGACCCTCCGGACAGAGCGTGGCCTCCGAAACCTCTGTTGCGTCGCGCACTCCGGCGAAATCCGCTCCCCCGGCTTCGGCGGAGCGCCTGCGCAAGGACGCGACCGGCCACGGCGCCTTGTTGACGAACCCCTATGGGGAATTGATTCTCGGCGCTTTCAACGCCGAGCGCCCCGCGCCGGGCGCCGTCGAGGCCAGCTCGCCCGATGGGCTGCGCGGTCCGGTTCAGTGATCACGGCTCCTCGGGCGGCCGGCTGCTTCCGTCTGGCGGCCGAGCCCAAAGCGCGCAGAGGATTGCCGGCCGCCGCGGTCTCGAAACACCGCACGCGAAATTGTAGCCGCGCTCCGCTGAGCGCGGCCGACACGAATCTCGCTCAGTCGCTGTCGCTCGAAGCAAAAGAGCCAGCTTTGCAGCTGGCTCCGAGACCCTCTCAAATTCCCCCAATGTCACGCCGCGGCGCCGACGCCGCCCAGCCTCTCGCGGCTCGGACGCGCAATCCGATCGAGCGCCCAGTCGCCAGGTCCGGCCGCTGCGAGGTAGAGGAACGCGAAACAATATAGCACCGCGGCCTCGCCGTAATTCGTGGCGGGGAACCAGCCCATGGGAAAGTGAACCATGAAGTAGGCGAAGGCCATGAATCCAGACAGAACGAACGCGACCGGGCGCGTGAGCAGCCCGAGCACGATCAGCGCGCCTCCGACCAGCTCCATCGCGCCGGTGAACACGAACAGGCCGTGAGGCATCTTGTCGAGGCCGGGAAGGAAGGGAAAGCCCAACAGCTTGCCCGTGCCATGCTCCAAGAAGGTCAGTCCGATCGCTATGCGGAACACCGATTGAACCTTGGAAGCCCAAGATCCGGGTATGATGGCGAAATCCAATTCAGTCTCCATTTGGTTTGTGGGGATTCCGCGCCGACCCCGGTCGGCGCGGCTTCAGGGTTCAGAGGATCTGGACGACACGATCGAAGTCGAAACGCGGACTACGGGGGAACAGCTTGCTCGGATCGCCGTAACCGATATTGATCAGCACGTTCGACTTGAAGCGCCCGTCGGGGAAGAACTCCGCGTCGACCTTGGTTCGGTCGAAACCCGTCATCGGACCCGTGTCGAGTCCGACCGCCCTCAGCGCGATGATGAGATAGGCGACCTGCAACGTTCCGTTCTGGAACGCGCTGCGGGCGGCGAGCTCTGCATTTCCCGAGAACCAGGACTTGGCGTCCGCGTGCGGGAACAGAAACGGCAGATGCTCGTAGAACTGCTCGTCATAGGCCGCGATCGCGACGACGGGCGCCACCCTGGTCTTTTCGAGGTTGCCGGCCGAAAGCGCGGGGAGCAGGCGCGCCTTGGCGGCCTCGGAGCGCAAGAACAGGATGCGCAGCGGCGATTGATTGGCGCTCGTCGGACCCATCTTGGCGATATCGAACGCCTTGCGCAGAAGCTCGTCCGCCACGGGCCGGTCGATAAAGCCGTTGTGTGTGCGCGCCTCGGTGAAAAGCTGCGCGAGCGCCGCCCCCTCGATCGCCTTGGGATCGGGAATGTGAATTGTCATGCGAAATTTTCCCAGAACATTGTTGCAGTGCACCCAGAATGGGGCCTATCATCCATCATTGCAATTGGCAAAATTCTGCTGGTTTCTATCTTGGGAACTGATGAATGATCGATCCGCTGACGCTCGACCAGATGCGCGTGCTCGTCGCTGTCGCGGAAACGGGAAGTTTTTCCGCCGCCGCGCGACAGCTCAGGCGGGTTCAATCGGCGATCAGCCAGGCCGTTCAGGCGATGGAGACGACGCTCGGCGTCACGCTGTTCGACCGCTCGACCAGGACGCCGACCCTGACCGACGCGGGGGCCGCTATCGTCGGCGACGCGCGCGCGATCATCGCGAGCGCGATGGCGCTGCGGGCGCGCGCGCAGAGCATTGCCGAGGACCTCGAGGCCGAATTGACGCTGGCGGTCGACGCGACGTTCCCGATGCTACTGCTGATGAAGAGCCTCGAGGCGCTACGCGGCGCCTTCCCCCAGTTGCCGGCGACCGTCTTTACCGAGGCGCTGGGAGGCGCGGAGGAGACCCTGCGTAGTGGCGCAGCCCGAATGGGGATCTACCCTCTGCGCGATGGCCCGACCCCGGACATTTCGGCGGAATTCCTCACGCAGGTCGCGCTCGTGCCGGTCGTCGCCGCGAGCCATCCGTTGGCCCTGGCGCTGGAGCCGATCCGCCGGGAAACGTTGGAGCCGCACGTGCAACTCGTGCTGACCGGCCGAACACCGTTCGCTCAGAACCTTCGCGCCGGCATCATCAGCCACCAAGTCTGGCGCTTCGCGGATCTGGCCACTCGGCTGGAATTCCTCCTGGCGGGTTTCGGTTGGTGCAACATGCCCTGGCACATGATCGAAGCCCTCGTCACGGCCGGGCGGCTCAAACGCCTCGTCATCGCCGAAGAGGAGCCCGTCGCATTTCGGCTTTATGTCGTTTCGGAACGCGGCCGCGAGTTCGGGCGCGCCGGAAGATGGCTCGTGGCCGACCTGCGCGAACGGCTGAAGACCTGCCCGACTGCCCTGCTTTCAGCGGAAAACCACCTGCCGCTCGAAAAAAAGCCGGCGTCGGAACTGTCCGACGCCGGCCTGCTTCGGTCCGCGGACGGCGAAATTCGCCTTACTTCTTATCGCGCGCCTTGAGGGCGGCGCCCAGGATGTCGCCGAGCGAAGCGCCCGAATCGGCGGAGCCGTATTGGGCGATCGCCTCCTTCTCCTCGGCCACTTCCAGCGCCTTGATCGACACCGCGACCTTGCGGGCGCGACGGTCGAACTGGATGATGCGGGCATCGACCTTCTCGCCGACAGAGAAGCGCTCGGGACGCTGATCGCCGCGGTCGCGCGCGAGTTCCGCGCGCTTGATGAAGGCAGTCAGGTCGGTGCCCGCGAGCTTGACCTCGATGCCGCCGTCCTTGACCTCGAGCACTTCGCAGGTCACGACCGAGCCCTTGCGCATCTCGCTCTCGCCCGCGTCCTCGCCCACCTTCTTGGGCGCGAACGGATCGCTGGCGAGCTGCTTGACGCCGAGCGCGATGCGCTCCTTGTCGATATCGACGTCGAGCACCTTGGCGCTCACCCTGTCGCCCTTCTTGAAATCGTCGATCACCTGCTCGCCCGGACGCGACCAGTCGAGGTCCGAGAGATGCACCATGCCGTCGACGTCGCCGTCGAGTCCGATGAACAGGCCGAATTCGGTCTTGTTCTTGACCTCGCCCTCGACCGTCGAGCCGACCGGATGTCTCTCCGCGAAGGCTTCCCACGGATTTTGCAGGGTCTGCTTCAGGCCGAGCGAGATGCGGCGCTTGGCGGAATCGACCTCGAGCACCTGAACCTCGACCTCCTGGCTGGTCGAGATGATCTTGCCGGGATGGACGTTCTTCTTGGTCCAGGACATTTCGGAGACGTGGATCAGTCCCTCGATGCCCGGCTCCAGCTCGACGAAGGCGCCGTAGTCGGTGATGTTGGTCACACGGCCGCGCAGCCGCTGGCCGACCGTGTAGCGGGCTTCGATCGCCGACCACGGGTCTTCCTGCAACTGCTTCATGCCGAGCGAGATGCGGTGCGTCTCGTGGTTGATCTTGATGATGCGGACCTTGACCGTCTGGCCGATGCTGAGCACCTCGGTCGGATGGTT
>DASXYQ010000064.1:0-4454 GCA_036502445.1 Roseiarcus sp.
GCTATATCGGAAGTCGCCGCCGATTACGATTTCGCGCAGGCGACCCATTTCCTCCGGCCCGAACGTCACCGGCCGCGCTGCGCCCATCTTGACGCCCGTCCAACCGTTGTCGTTGTGCGAAGCGGTGACCATCGCGACGGCCGGAACGTCGAGCTCGAACTGCGCGAAATAGGCCATCGGCGTGATCGCGAGGCCGATATCGCAGACCTCGACGCCGGAGGCCATCAGCCCCGCGGTCAGCGCGTATTTGATCGAGGCCGAATACGAGCGAAAATCATGCCCGACGACGATTTTCTTGGGAACGCCGAGTTCGCCGAGCAACTTGCCGAGGCCCATTCCGACCGCCTGAACCCCCATCAGGTTGAGTTCGCTCCCGAATAGCCACCGCGCATCGTATTCGCGGAAGCCGGTGGGCTTCACTAGTGGGCGCGACTCGTACGCATAGCTGTTGGGCTTCAGATCGGCTTGCGGCTTCGGAAACAAGTTCGTCCTCGCGAGAGCAATTGCCGACCTTCCGGCGCGTCTTGGAGGGACCGTATACAGGCGACTCGCGCCGAGGGGAATTCCGCCGTCCCGCCGCTACTGACGCAAAAACAGCAACCCGTCGCGCTGCTCCACACTCGCAAGCCGCTTGATGAAGCTGGTTCCGAGCAAATCGGGAGTTGCCACCTCGGGCGGCGCAATGATCGCCTCTACGTCTTTCATATATATGCCCTGGAAGCTGATCTCCGGCACGGTTGCGGCAAACGCGGTAATTTGGCCGTTGGCCGTCGACATGCGGTATCTGCGTCCGGACGGATCCGCGGAGACGCCCAGACGTTCGGCTGTCTGCCAGGATAAAGAAACGAAGCTGGCGCCCGTGTCCACCACCATCGGAACCATTTGACCGTTGATCAGGACATCGACGTAGTATTGCCCGTGTGGGTTGGGGCGAAGAATGGCCTCGCGAAAGCCCGCGCTTTCCTCCGCGACCACGCGTTGAGCCGCCATCGGGGCCGGCGCGACGGCGGCAGCGCCGGCCGCATCAACCCGCCGCTCGAGGCCATAAGAGAGCAGTTGCGGCGCGAACCAGGCAATCGCGAGCGAGCAGACGAAGAACAGGATAGCGGTCTTCAACATGGCGTCGCCCTCGGCGGCAGGCCGGCTCGCGACTTCGAGCGCAACCGTCGTTGTAGGCGGCGCGGACAAAAATTCTGTAAACATGCACTCACAAAACTGACCGGACCACGAGCGGCGAAGGTCCGGGCGCTACTGCGCTGGGGCGCGGCTACTATTCGCGGCTCAGTCGACCGCCATCGCGCGAGGATTTGTTTGGAGCACGGCGAGGAAGGCATAACGCCGGTACAGCGGGGCGAACTCGAGGTTCAGCGACCGGGCCTGAGCGAACGCCACCAGTTCGGCTTCTAGCGTGACGCGCGGATGCACGGAAAAAAGTTCCAGCCACCGCCGCAGACAGAGGCGAAAGGCAGCGGGAAGCTCCCGCTGGTCGCCAAAATCGACGATGCGCAGCGAGCCGCCGGGCGCCACAAGCGCCGCGGCGTGTTCGATCGTCTCCCGCCATAGTGGAATCATCGATAGCGCGTAGGAAACGAAGATCCGATCGAACGCTTCGACGCCGAACAGGGCCTTCGGATCGAAATCGGTCGCATCGCCCCGGGCGAGCGCGATACGCCCTTTCAATCCTACCCGTTCGATCTGCGCCCGTGCGGTCGACAGCATTTCCTCTGATATGTCGATCCCGTAGGCGTGCACATCGGGGTACGCGCGGGCGGCGCGGATCAGGTTGCGGCCCGTCCCACAGCCGATCTCCAACAGACGCGCGCCCGCCGGCGGCGCGAGCGTATCGACCAATTGGTCGCGGCCGAGCAGGTAGAATTTGCGCGTGAGGTCATAGATATGCCGCTGGCGCCGATACATCCGGTCCATCAGACCGGCGGCGTCGCTTGGGCGACTAACGTCGAGCATCGGACCGCACATAGAGATGAAAGGCGCCGTAGATCGAAGAGCGGTCGCGGGCGCCGAGTTCGCGCGATCGCGGAGCGTCATAGTCGAAGACGTCGAGGATTTCCGCGGGAATGTGGCCGGGCAGCAACCTCTCGTCGGCGGCGGTGCGGAAAATCACGCGCGCGCCGGGACGGGCGGTGCGCCGTATCTCGGTCCAGAGCGCGGTCAGAGCGGCATCGTTCATCCAGTCCTGCGCGTCGAGCAGGACGTAGGCGTCGAGGCTCTGCGGCGGCTCGGCCGCGAGCACGCCGGTCAGCGAGCCATGATCGATACGCACCCGATCGGCGCGTGCGCGCAGGGCTTCGAAGTTGTCGCGCTCGAGATAGGGCGGCAGACTGCGATCGCTCGCCGGGGCATAGCGGCGTCCAAACGCCTGCCAGGCAAAGTAGTTTTCTCGAATCGGAAAGTCGCAAGCCAGCCGCTCGACGCGCCGTTTCAAGACCGCGGCAATGCCCTCGGGCCCGTCCCCCGCGAGTGCGCGATACTGCGAGGGCGGAATTCCGAGGCCGTAGAGCGCCGAGGGACGGCGGGCGAGCCATTGCACGAATCGCTTTTCAAACAGCGGCGCGATCTCCTGCTCGAAGGCGCAGCGTTGCTCATCCATCGTTTCCGCCGCCAGCACGGCGTCGAGTCGCTTGCCGTATAGACGGGCGACGAGGTGGCCGGCGCCGATGAAGCGCCCCAACAATCCATGGCGATAGAAATTGCGCGCGAAGGCTTCGATATGTCTTCGCCCGTCGAGGCCGCGCGCATCCCAATAGGCGCGCGTCGTCTCATTCAGGTGCGGACGCAGCCAAGTTTCGTAGATCGCGAGATTTCGGGGGGTGTCCGCCCAGCCGAAGAAGTCGAAAAACGCCGCATGGTCGGGCAGCCGCCGCAAACCTTCGATCTTAAGCCTATTCAGTGCGATATGCGCGCCATTGAGATCGACGGCGATGATCTCGGCGGGATCGGCGACCAGGTAAGAAAGGACGTTGCAGCCGCCCGAGGCGATCGCGGCGATCCGGTCCGTAGGCCCGAGCCGCAGCGCCTCCATGTCCACGACTGGATCTTCCCAGATCTGCGGGTAGACGAGATTGCGAAACGCGAGCGTGAACAACCGTTCCTGAATGCCACGCCGGGAGAACGGACGATTTCGGTGAACCGCCGCGCCGAGGCCACGCTGTGTTTCGCGCTGGATGGCTTCGCGCAATGGGCGCATCTCGGCCGGCCTCTCATTATTCGATGGGGCGGCCCGAATATGTGAGTCGCGTGACAGGGGCGTGACGGCGGCGGGGGCCGCCAGCGAGGCGAGAGCACCTTCTCAGCAGCCGAGACGAAAATCGGCGTGTCAGTATTTCGCATGTACAGCCAGTTAAATTATCTCCCCATGCCGTTCCTTGGGAAAAGGCGTCCGCAAATATTTAAGCACGTTACCGGCTCGCCCGACCTGAGCGGCAGGCACCCAACGCCGAGCCCGGCGACCGGCAGCGGAGGCGGCGGCCAACCCTGCGCTGCGGCCCTTTGGTGGACCTTGCGCCGCCATTGGCCAAACCGCGATTCTCCGATTAGGAAGGCGCGCCGCTCCCGAGCAACCGCGGCGGTCGGCATCGAGACGGATTCCACCATGACCAGCGCTTCCCCCGCCGAGCACGAACGCGCTCACGGACTCGCGGTTTTCGCCGCCGCCACGTTCCTGCTGGGGATGGGCCTCATCGCGGTGCTCGAGCGGGTCGGCGCGCCGAACGGGTTCGTCCAGGCGCTCGGACCGCTTCTCGCGCTCCTGGGACTGTGCGTCATCGGGATTCTGACCCGTGCGCCCAACCTGCTCGATTTTCTGGCGGCGCGGCGCTCGGCGCCGACGTTCTATGGCGGCTTAGCCTTCGCGGCGACCGCCACGGGGCTCGTGATGGCGATGGCCTCGGCGTCGGCCGGCATGTCTTCGCTTCCCTGGCGCGGCGTCATCCTCGGACTGGCAGGCGCCGCGCTGCTCGTGGCGCCCGCTCTTCGCGGCGCCAAGGCAAGCGCCCCCGCGGACCTGCTCGCGACGGTTTTTCCGCAGGCGCTGACGCGGGTCGTCCTCGCGCTGGCCTTGGCCGCAGCCGGCCTGCTTACGGCGATCGCGGGCTTCGAACTCGCCACGGACACGCTCGTCAGCGCGATCGGCGCCGACCGTCGGTTCGCGGAGGCGCTCGTCATCCTGACGCTGGCGCTCTCGATCGTTCCGGGCGGCTTCAAGGGCCTGGTGTGGAGCGATGCAGCGTGCGGCGGAGGCGCGCTTCTGATCGCGGCGGTAGGCGCCGGCGTCGCGATCCCGGAGATGCCTTCGCCATTCGCGCCGCTAGCGGCTCTCGTAAATTCCGGGTTGACCGAGGGCGGACCGTATTCGACGATTTGGGGGGAGGTCGCTACCGTAGCGGCAATCGCCGGCTTCTTCGTTTTCACGCCGCCCGCGATCGGTGCGCGCACGG
>DASXYQ010000065.1:0-3860 GCA_036502445.1 Roseiarcus sp.
GTGTTGTTGAACAGCCGATCGCCGAGGATCGCGAAGATCGGCGGCGCGAGGCCGGGCCCGTCGCCGTAGGAAATGTTGATGTACTGGTTGTTGGAGACGACCAGCGCCAGGCCGCGCGCCACTTGCAGCCCCGCGAGCGTGACGATGAACGGCTCCAGCCGGAAGCGGGTCGAAATCGAGCCCTGCATTGCGCCGAACGCCGCGCCGACCGCGAGAACGGCGAGCAGCGTCGGCAGCAGGCCCCAGCCGACGCTGACCATCATCGTCGCGGTCAATACGCTCGACAGGCTCAGCAACGCGCCGACGGAAAGGTCAATGCCGGCGGTTATGATGACGAAAGTCATGCCGACCGAAATGATGCCGGTCTCGGAAATCGCGCGAATGATGTTGGCGACGTTGTCGGGCGCAAGAAACAGAATGTGGCCGTGACGCACCGGCGAAAAGATGACGCCGCCGATGACGACCAGAACCAGGCCGATCAGGCTCTGAAAGCGGACCGCCAGCGACAGCAGGTCGATTCTCGGCCTGGCCTTCGATGTCTCGATCAGGGGCGGCCTCGCCCGTGCGCCGACCTCAGACATGGGCGCTCTCCTCGGCGCTCTCCTCGCCCGACGCCGCCGCCAGCACGGTGTGCTCGTCGACGCCGCCCTCGTATTCCGCGACTGTACGCCCCGCGCGCAACACGACGATGCGATCGCAGAGACCCAGCAATTCCGGCATTTCGCTCGACGCCACGAGGACGCCGAGCCCTTCGCCGGCGAGTTCGCGCAAGCGCGCGTAGATTTCGCCCTTGGCGCCGACGTCGACGCCACGCGTCGGCTCGTCCAGCAGCAACAATTTCGGCTCGCCGAGAACTTCCTTGGCGAGAACCACTTTTTGCTGGTTGCCGCCCGAGAGCGAGCCCGCCGGGATGCCCGCGTCGCGCGGCCGGATGTCGAACTCGTCGAACGATCGCCGCGCCGCATCCGCCTCCATCCGGCCCGACATGAAGCCGAATGGCGAGACGCGGTCGAGAATCGACATGACGAGATTGCGGCCCACCGGCATGCGCAGCATGAGGCCGCCGCCGCGCCGATCGTCGGTCACGAAGGCGAGGCCCGCGCGCCGGGCGGCGCGGACCGACCTCAGCCTGGCAGGCTTGCCGTCGACCTCGACGACGCCTTGCCATCCGCCCGAGAGGCCGGTCCCATAGAGAGCGGACAGCAACTCCGTTCGCCCGGCGCCCATCACCCCAGCAAGCCCGACGATTTCGCCGGCGTGCACGCTCAAGGTGACGTCCCGAGGCGGCTGCCAGCCCGCCCGCTCACGCCGGAGACGAAAGCGCGCGCGATCAAGGTTCAGGAGCCTGCGGCCGGATGTCTTCACGCGCTTGGGATAGAGATCGCCGAGCGGCCGGCCGACCAGAAGTCGGACGAGTTCGGCCTGCGGCGCGTTGGGCGCGGCTTCGCCGGCGACGAGCCCGTCGCGCAGCACGGTGACGCGATCGGCGACGCGCGGAACTTCTTCCAGCCGATGCGAAATATAGATGATGCCGACGCCGTTGGCGCTGAGATCGCGCATGATCTTGAACAGCCGCTCGGCTTCCGTCGAAGTCAGCGCCGCGGTCGGCTCGTCCATGATGAGAATGCGCGAGGCGTTTGACAGCGCCTTGACGATCGCCACCACTTGCCGATGGCCGATCGACAGGTCCTCGACTTTGCGGGCGATGTCGATATCGACGTCGATCGCCGAAAGCCGGGTGCGCGCCTCTTGGCGCATGGCGCGCTCGTCGAGGCGGCCGGCGCGCACGATCTCACGCCCGAGGAACAGGTTGGCGGCGACGCTCAGGCTCGGAACGAGGTCCAGCTCCTGGTAGATCGTCGCGATGCCGGCGGTTTGGGCCTCGCGCGGATCCTCGAAGCGCACCGCCTGCCCCGCGATCGTGATCTCGCCGTCGTCCGGCGTATGGACGCCCGAAAGGATGTTCATCAGCGTCGTCTTGCCGGCGCCGTTTTCGCCGAGCAGCGCGTGCACTTCGCCGCCGTACAGCGTGAAATCGACGCCTCGCAACGCCTGCGCGCCGCCAAAGTGCTTTTTGACGCCGCGCGCCTGGAGAAAGGGGATGCCGCGATCCGGCGCGGCCACGGCGATGTTCATGGCGGCGGCCCACAGGAATCGCGCGAGCGCAACGCGGCGGCGAGCCGGATCGTCCGTCGTTCGCCGCCGGGGGAAGCGATCCGCTCGACCAGCAGGCTCGCGGCCCGGCGCCCGATTTCCTCGCACGGCTGAGCGAGCAGGGTCAGTCTCGGTTCGAAGCAATCCGCCCATTCGAAATCGTCGAACCCGACGATGGAAAGGTCCTTGGGCGCCCGGAGGCCGAGCGCCCGGATGGCGCGCATCGCCCCGATCGTCGCCATGTTGTTGCCGGTCGCTATTGCCGTCGGAGGCCGAGTCAGGCTCAGCAGAGCATGGGCCGAGGCCATGGCGGAGGCGGTGCTCGCGCTGCCCGTGACGAGCAAGGACGGATCGAACGCCAACTTGCGCCGCGCCAAAGCCGACTTGTAACCGTCGATGCGCTCCAATGTGGTCTCGAAGCCCGGATGTCCGGCGATGAACCCGATGCGGGTATGTCCGAACGAGGCGACATGGCCGATCAGCAGTTCCATCGCCTGCCGGTTCTCGACGCCCACTTGATCGAAGTTCGGGTTCGGCAGGCGGTCGACGAGCACGCAGGGGATCCCCGCGACCTCCAGATAGTTCAGCGCGCGGCGCCGCGGGTCCGGCGACGGCGCGAGGATGACGCCGTCGACTCGCCTCTGATGCAGCGCTTGGACGACGGCGAGTTCGCGCTCGGGATCGTCCTGTGTATCGGAGAGAAACACCATCAGGCCGAGTCGCGCGCATTCGGTCTCGATCGCGCAGATGATGTCGCTGAAATAGGGATTCGAGATCGCCGATATTGCGATGCCGACGCTCTTTGTGGACGCCGTCTTGAGCGAGCGCGCCAGGGTATTGGGCCGGTAACCGATACTCTCGATCACGGCTTCGACGCGCCGCATCGTTTCGGGCATCACGCGGCGCGTTCGATTGACGACGTGGGAAACCGTCGAGACCGAGACGCCGGCCTTCCGCGCGACATCGATGATCGTCGACGCCGTGTCCATGGCTCCGCGCGAACGACGCTGAATTTGCGACGGTTTCGCTCTCAATCCGCGCGTCTCCTCCGCGCTCGTCGTCTTGGGACCGGACGATCATTCAGCGCTGATGGAGGTAAGCTATATCTATCGAAACGTTTGCGCAACCGTTTCGATGTGAACTCCCGAGCAGTGTCGCCTGACCGCAAGTGAGCAGATGCCCACGCGTTACCGCTCCCACACCTTGGATTTTAGACGCGACGCGATCTTTCCGGTTTGATACCGAAGAAGTCGACGAAGAGAATGGCTCCGACGTCCGAAATCAACCCACCATTTGCGTGGGGATCCAAGCTCGGTCTGCCGCGGCGCGGCGCCTACGGTCCGGCTTTCGCGAATTGCTGCGGCTTCGATCTTCCGGGCGGTCAGAGAACCTCGCCGCGACGCCGTTCAGCGGAACGCTCGGGATCGTCCCTACACGGAACCGGTGTTGTCGCAGGATTGGTGTTTTGTTTTAAGTTGAGACACGGAATTGCCAACCATGCCGCGGCAACCCCCTGTATCCCCAACGTCACGTCGGGGAGGGCAGGCTACGGAGGTTTGAATAATATGATGTTCTCAACAGTGTCTCATTCAATATTGTGGAACGGAGATGGCTAGCGGCGGAGGTGCACTCAGGCGCTACTCGTTCCAATTCGAGTTCTACATAGCTAACCATCAAGTATAGTGCGTTGAGGTCAGCCACAACTT